>JAAZHF010000017.1 GCA_012510865.1 Gammaproteobacteria bacterium | reverse complement strand
GACATGTCCAAGTTCTTCCGCCGCCGCAAGTTCTGCAAGTTCACCGCCGAGGGCGTCAAGGAGCTCGACTACAAGGATCTCAACACCCTGCGCCAGAACATCACCGAGAACGGCAAGATCGTTCCCAGCCGGATCACCGGCACCAAGTCCAAGTACCAGCGCCAGCTCGCCCCCGCCGTCACGCGCGCGCGCTTCCTGGCCCTGATCCCGTACACCGACAACCACAACGTCTGATGCCGTGCCGCCGCAGGGCGGCGCCGCATCGTCCGTTCGGACAGCCAACAGTTGCGGCGCCCCGGCGCGCCGCTAACGAACACGGAGAAACAACATGGATCTGATCCTCCTCGAGAAGGTCACCAACCTCGGCAACCTTGGCGACAAGGTCAGCGTCAAGCCCGGCTACGGCCGCAATTTCCTGGTGCCTCAGGGCAAGGCCGTCCCGGCGACCGCCGCCAACCTCGCCGAGTTCGAGGCGCGCCGCGCCGAGTACGAGGCCAGGGCGCAATCCTCGCTCGACGAGGCCAACAAGCGCGCCGCGGCGCTGGCCGACGCCAGCGTGACCGTCTTCGCCAACCCCTCGACCGCGGGCAAGCTCTACGGCTCGGTCGGCCCGCGCGACATCGCCGAGGCGCTGACCAGGGCCGGCACGCCGGTCGAGAAGTCCGAGGTCGTGCTCGGCGCGGGCGCGTTCCGCGCCGTCGGCGAGTACGAAGTCGTCGTGCACCTGCATGCCGACGTCGAAGCCACGGTGAAGGTGGTGGTCGAGCCCGAGGCCTGAGCCACCGGCCAGGCGGGTGTTCGGACGGGCGCCGCAGGGCGCCCGTCTTCGTTCCGGCGGGGGCGCGGTCTCACTCCCTGCGATGCCCACCGGTTATCCACAGGGTTGTCTGCAACGCTTGTCCCCCGGGGGCGACTACGATGGCAGTCCGACACAGGACCAGGGGTCGCGCCGGCGGCTCCACCAGGGGAGTTCCTATACCGATGAGCGCCAGACCGGGCTTCCAGCACCAGGGCCGCGACTTCCACGGGCGCGGCGATGCCCGGGTCGAACAGCTGCGCGTTCCGCCGCAATCGGTCGAGGCCGAGCAGGCCGTGCTCGGCGGGCTGATGCTGTCGCCCGAGTCCTATGACCGGGTCGGCGACCACCTCGACGAGTCCGACTTCTACCGTCGCGACCACCAGCTCATTTTCCGCGCCATCAAGGAGCTTGCCGAGCGCAACCGCCCCTTCGACGCCGTCACCCTCGGCGAGTGGTTCGAATCGCAGGGACAGTCGGAACTGGTCGCCGGCGGCGCCTACCTGGTGGAGCTGGCGAGCACCACGCCTTCGGCCGCGAACATCGTCGCCTATGCCGAGATCGTGCGCGACAAGGCGGTCCTGCGGCAGCTGATCGAGGTCGGCACCAATATCGTCAACGACGGCTTCCTGCCCGAGGGCCGCGAGAGCGCCGAGCTGCTGGCGAAGGCGGAGCAGGAGGTATTCGCGATCGCGGAGTCGGGCAACCGCGGCCGCAAGGACTTCACCGCGGTCAACCAGGCGATGATCGAGGCGTTCGACGTCCTGCAGACCCGGTACAACAGCGGCGGCGCGATCACCGGGCTGCCCACCGGCTACGTCGAGTTCGACGAGATGACCGCCGGCCTGCAGCCGACCGACCTGATCATCCTCGCCGCGCGCCTGGCCATGGGCAAGACCACGCTGGCGCTCAACATGGCCGAGTACGCGGCCATGAAGACCAGGAAGCCGGTGGCGGTGTTCTCGATGGAAATGTCGGCCAGCCAGCTGGCGCTGCGCCTGATCTCCTCGGTCGGGCGGGTGAACGCGGCCCGCCTGCGCACCGGCCAGCTGGAGGAAGAGGACTGGAGCCGCGTCTCGAGCGCGATCCGGCTGCTGAAGGACACCAGGATCTTCATCGACGACACGCCGGCGCTGTCGCCCGACGCGCTGCGGGCCAAGGCGCGGCGGCTCAAGCGCGAGCACGGCCTGGGCCTGATCGTGATCGACTACCTGCAGCTGATGCAGGTGCCGGGCAACAGCGAGAACCGCGCCACCGAGATCTCCGAGATCTCGCGGTCGCTCAAGGCGCTCGCCAAGGAGCTCAACGTGCCGGTGGTGGCGCTGTCGCAGCTGAACCGTTCGCTGGAGACGCGCACCGACAAGCGCCCGGTGATGGCCGACCTGCGCGAGTCCGGCGCGATCGAGCAGGACGCCGACGTGATCGTCTTCATCTACCGCGACGAGTACTACAACAAGGAGAATTCGCCCGACAAGGGGCTGGCCGAGATCATCATCGGCAAGCAGCGAAACGGCCCCACGGGCTCGGTGAAGCTCAAGTTCTTCGGCGAGTACACCCGCTTCGACAACCTTGCCCACGATTCGGTGGGCAGCTTCGAGTAGGGCAGCCATGGGCCTTCACCTCGCCGAGCGCCCGACGCGGATCCTCGTCGACCTCGACCGCATCTCCGGCAACCTGCGCACGATCCGCGCCCACGCCGGGGTCCCGGTCATGGCCATCGTCAAGGCCAACGCCTATGGCCTTGGCCTGGTGCCGGTGGCGCGGCACCTGCAGGAGCAGGGCGTCGAGCACCTCGGGGTCGCCTTTCCCGAGGAGGGCATCGCGCTGCGCCGCGCCGGCATCACGGTGCCGATCCTGGTGCTGGGCGGCATCTACGCCCCGCAGGTGGCGCAGTACCTCCGGCACGACCTCGAGGTCACCGTGTCCTCGGTCGACAAGCTGCGCCAGGTCGAGGCCGCCGCGCAGGCGCTGGGCAAGCGGGCCACGGTCCACCTCAAGGTGGACACCGGCATGCAGCGCATCGGCGTGCACGCCTGGTCGGCCGGGCCCTTCATCGAGGCGGCCGTGGCCTCGCGCTGGATCGACCTCGCCGGCATCTATTCGCACCTCGCCTGCTCGGACGATCCGGACTCCCCGGTCACCGCGCTGCAGCTGGAGCGCTTCGAGGAAGCCTGTGCCCACTTCGGGCGGATCGGCGCGCCGGTGCCGCGGCGGCACATCGCCAACTCCGGCGGCATCCTCCACTTCCCCGAAACGCGCCTGGACATGGTGCGTCCCGGCATCCTGCTCTATGGCGTGCTTCCGGGCGTGGACTGCAGGCCCAGCGTGCCGGTGGAGCCGGCGATGTCGATGGTGTCGCGCGTGGTGTACTTCAAGGTGGTCGAGCGCGGCCACCCGGTCAGCTATGGCGGCACCTGGGCGCCGGCCGCGGACACCCGGGTGGTGACGGTCCCGATCGGCTATGGCGACGGCTACCCGCGGGCGCTTTCCTCGCGCGGCCGCGTCCTGCTGCACGGCCGCGAGTATCCGATCGTGGGCCGCGTGTGCATGGACCAGTTCATGGTCGACATCGGGCGCGACAGCGCCTGGAACGAGGACGAGGTGGTGCTGATCGGGCGCCAGGGCGGCGCGCGGCTGCGCGCGGAGGACGTCGCCCAGGCCGCCGGCATGATCCCCTACGAAGTGCTGGTCGGCCTCAACGACCGCATCCCGCGCGAGTACCGGGGCGGCGGGCTTGCCGGAAGCTGAATAGCTGGCAGGCCATCACCCCGCGCGGACGCGTTCGCGGGTAGCTTGGGGCGCGTTCATCCACGGCGCACCGCGCCCGTCCCACAGGAGTCCCCCATGCGCACCAGCCCCCGAATCCTGCTTGCCACCGCGGCCGCCGGCAGCCTGCTCCTGGCCAGCTGCGCCAGCTACACCGGACAGACCACCGATCCCGACGATCCGAACCGGACCCGCCGCGGCGCGCTCATCGGCGCCGGCATCGGCGCGGTCGCGGGCCTGCTCAGCGGCTCGGACGCGACCGAGCGCCGCCAGCGCGCGCTCGTCGGCGCGGGCGTGGGAGGCCTCACCGGTGGTGCCATCGGCGCCTACCAGGATCGCCAGGAGGCCGAACTGCGCCGCCAGACCGCGGGTACCGGCATCGTCGTCGACCGCGAGGGCGACGTCATCAAGCTCAACCTTCCCGACGGCGTGACCTTCGACTTCAACCGCACCGAGCTGAAGCCGCAGTTCTACCCGGCGCTCAACAACGTGGCCCGCACCCTGGCCGAGTACAACCAGACGATCGTCGAGGTCGCCGGCCACACCGACAACATCGGCACCGACGCCGTCAACCAGCGCATCTCCGAGCAGCGCGCTTCGGCGGTGGCCAATTACCTGATCGGGCAGGGCCTGATGCGCGAGCGCTTCGAGATCGTCGGCTTCGGCAAGACCATGCCCATCGCCGACAATTCAACCGAGCAGGGCAGGGCCCTGAACCGGCGCGTCGAGATCCGCGTGGTGCCGCTGCGCGGCTGAGCCCGGCCCGGCGGGCCTTCATGGGTGGCGGGGCCGCAGGGATGCGGCCTTCGCTGCCGATGGCCGATTGACATGCGTCAATACAGCGGGGCGCGGGCAGGCGTGGAATGGCACCGTGCAGCGCTGATGCGCAGGAGGGCCGCATGTACCAGGATTTCGTCCTGCCCCTGACCGGCACGGCCGGCGACGACGACGCCATGGCCGCGGCGCTCGCGCTGGCCCGCCACTTCCAGGCGCGGCTCACGGTACTCGAGCTGGTGAACCTGCCGATGCCCACCGCCAACCCGTGGGGGCTGATGCCCGACATCGCGATGGGCGAGGCCTACAGCCGCCTGCGGGCGCAGGGCGAGGCCAACGCCGGCCGCCTCCGGACGCGCCTGGCCGACAGCGGCGCCGACTGCGAGGTCCGGGTGGTGGAAGCCCTGTTCAGCGATCCGCCGCGGCAGGCCGCGCGCTCGTCCCACCACGCCGACCTGCTGGTGGTCGCGGGGCCGTCGAACGACGGCGCCGAGGGCAGCATCGCGCAGGGGTTCGCCGCGGCGCTGCTGCTGGAGTCCGGGCGGCCGGTGCTGGTGGTGCCGCCCGGCGCCCCGCTGCGGGGGGCCGACGCCGGCGTGCTGCTGGCGTGGCGCCAGGGCGCCGAAGCCGCGCGCGCACTGCACGATTCGCTGCCCCTGCTGCGGGCGGCGTCGCGCGGGGACCTGGTGGCGGTCGACCTCCCGGCCGGGGACGAGGCCCGGTCGGTCCTGGACGAAGTCGCGACCCACCTGGCGCGGCACGGCGTGCACGCGCGGGTCGAGGTCGTGGAATCACGCGGGCGAGCGGTCGCCGCCGTGCTCACCGAACACGCCCTGGACATGGCCGCCGGCCTGATCGTCGCCGGTGGCTATGGACATTCCCTGCTGTGCGAATGGGTCATTGGCGGCGTCACCCGCGAACTGCTGCTCGGCTCGCCGGTGCCGGTGCTGTTCTCGCACTGAAGCCGCGGCCGTTACATTC
>JAAZHF010000171.1 GCA_012510865.1 Gammaproteobacteria bacterium | reverse complement strand
TGCACCCTGGAGGCGCGGAGCTTCCCGGACGGCAAGGGAGGTTTCCTCGGCCCCGAGATGGTGGTCGATGACGGCGGCGACGTGACCCTGCTGATCCACAAGGGCTATGAGCTGGAACAGGGCGACGAGAGCTTCGTCAACAGCCCCGCCTCCAGCCACGAGGAGCAGGTGATCAAGAACCTGCTCAAGCGCGTTGCGAAGGAGCGCCCTGGCTTCTGGACCACCGTGGTCCGCGACTGGAAGGGCGTGTCGGAAGAGACCACCACCGGCGTCAACCGCCTCTACCAGCTGGCCTCGGCCGGCAAGCTGCTGGTGCCGGCGATCAACGTCAACGACTCGGTCACCAAGAGCAAGTTCGACAACCTCTACGGCTGCCGCGAATCGCTGGCCGACGGCCTCAAGCGCGCGCTGGACGTGATGCTGGCCGGCAAGGTGGCTGTGGTGTGCGGCTACGGCGACGTGGGCAAGGGTTCGGCGGCCTCGCTGCGCGCCTATGGCGCGCGGGTGATCGTCACCGAGATCGACCCGATCTGCGCCCTGCAGGCGGCGATGGAAGGCTACGAGGTCACCACCGTCGAGGAGACCCTGGGCCGGGCCGACATCTATGTCACCACCACCGGCAACAAGGACATCATCACCCTCGAGCACATGAAGGCGATGAAGGACCAGGCCATCGTCTGCAACATCGGCCACTTCGACAACGAGATCCAGGTCGATGCGCTGAAGGCACTGCCCGGCGTGGAGATCGTCAACATCAAGCCGCAGGTGGACAAGTTCGTCCTGCCCAACGGCAACGCGATCTTCCTGCTCGCCGAGGGCCGCCTGGTGAACCTGGGCTGCGCCACCGGCCACCCGAGCTTCGTGATGTCGAACTCGTTCGCCAACCAGACCCTGGCGCAGATCGACCTCTGGGCCAACCGGGACCGCTACCAGAACAAGGTCTACATCCTCCCCAAGAAGCTCGACGAGGAGGTCGCGCGGCTGCACCTCGAGAAGATCGGCGTGAAGCTGACCCGCCTTACGCAGGAGCAGGCCGACTACCTCGGCGTGCCGGTGGAAGGGCCGTTCAAGCCCGAGCACTACCGCTACTGACCGGCGGCGGCGATCGAGGCAGGGGAACGGGCGCCGCACGGCGCCCGTTTCCGTTCCGGGACCCCGCGATCCTCGGCTACGACGTCGACGGCGGGCCCGCCCGCACCCGCGCGAGGACCGCCGCCGTCATGCGGTCGCAGCGCGATCCCAGGAAAGGGAACGCATCCGACAGCGTCGCCGACAGCGTGTCGTTCAGGGCCGCCCGCAGCATCCGTCGCGCCCGGTGCAGGCGGGTCTTGACGGTGGCCGGCAGCAGCCGCAGCGCAAGCGCGGTCTCCTCCACCGAGCACCCTTCGACGTCGCGCATGACGAAGACGACCCGGAACGGCTCCGGGAGCGCCTCGATCGCCTGCTCGACCAGCGCCCTGACCTGGCCCCGCGCCGCGGCCGCCGCCGGATCCTCGCTCCCCGGCCGGGACGGGAAGGCGAGCACGCGGCCGGTCTGTGACTGCAGCTCGTCCACGGTCTCCAATCCGACGGTCGGGCGCCGCTTGCGCAGGCGGCCATGGGCTTCGTTGAGCACGATCCGCGTCAACCAGGTGAGGAGCGAAGCCTCGCCGCGGAACGTCCGCAGCTTTTCGTATGCGTGCACGTATCCCTCCTGGACCACGTCCTCGGCTTCCGGGTCGTTGTTGACGACTGCCCGCGCCACGCGGAACAGGCGCTGGTTGCAGCGCTGGATGACCTGGCGGAAGGCCTCGTGGTCGCCATCCAGCACGCGCTCCACGAGGGCCCGCTCGTCGAGCGCGGCGTAATCGACTGCCTGGGACTGCCTGGTGCGGGTCATGGCGATCTCCTCCGGCCCGGCGGCGGCGCGCGGGCGCCGGCGCCCGCGGCCTCAATCCGACAATAGCGCGAGCACGTCCCGCCGCCACGGATCCTGCGCGAACCGGCCCAGCAGGCGCCTCGTCACCATGGCCACGCCGGGCATGCCGATTCCGCGCGAGGCGATGCATTCGTGCGCGGCGCGCACGACCACGGCCACGCCAAGCGGGCGCAGCACGCGATGCAGGGTGTCCGCGACCTCGACGGTCAGCCGCTCCTGGATCTGCAGTCGACGCGCGTAGGCGTCCACCAGGCGCGCGAGCTTGGAAATGCCGACGACGCGCTCGCCGGGCAGGTAGGCGACGTGGGCGACGCCGCGGATGGGCGCCATGTGGTGCTCGCGCACCGAACGCACCGGGATGTCGCGCAGGAGCACGATGTCGTCGTGCCCGGCCGGGTCGAAGGTGCGCCCGAGGATGCGCGCGGGATCGAGCGAGTACCCGCCGAACCACTCTTCGTAGGCACGCACCACCCTGGCCGGGGTGTCATGCAGGCCTTCGCGGGCCGGGCTGTCGCCGGCCCAGCGGATGAGCGTGCGCACGGCCGCCTCCGCATCCTCCCGGCTCGGACGCGGTCCGTCGCCCGCGGCTTCGGGTCGTCGTGGCGCTCCGGTGACTTCGATCGGCCGGGGGAAGTCGAGCATCGCGTGGCCTCCAGC
>JAAZHF010000016.1 GCA_012510865.1 Gammaproteobacteria bacterium | reverse complement strand
GCGGCGCCGGTCATCACCAGCACCGGCAGGCGACGCTGCGACCAGCCGAAGCGCCCGCGGATCGCCTGCACCAGGTCGCCGCCGTCGAGTTCGCCCTTGAGGTAGACATCCGTGAGCACGAGGTCGACGCCGGGGCCGCCCCCGGCATCCGCGCCGGCCTGCAGGGAGTCGAGGGCCGCCTCGACGCTCGTGACGTGCTCGACCTCCATCTGCTGCGACTTGAGCATGCGCGAGGTCGCGAGCGCCACCGTGCGGCTGTCCTCGACGTAGAGCACGCGCGCCCCGGGGATCGGCGCCGGCTGCACGTAGCCACGGATGAACTCCGCGAGCGCGCGGTGCCCGTGCGACTTGTCGAAGTAGTCGGTGACGTCGTCGCTGAACCGGCGCGACTCGAGGTGCTCCTGTGCGTTGCCCGACACCACCACGACCGGGACGTAGCGCTGGCCGGCCGCCGCGCGCACGGCCTCCGCCAGCTGCTGGCCGTCGCCGTCCGGCAGCACCAGCGACGTGGTGGCGAGGTCGATCGGCGCCGCCGCCAGCGCCGCGTGCGCTTCGGCCAGCCCGGCACAGGACACGACTTCCGCGCCGGGCAGCTCGCCCAGGAGCACGTCGCCGATGAGCTTGCGCACCAGGCGCGAGCCGTCGACGACCATGATCCGCGGCGCGGAACCGTCCAGGTGGCGGATGTCCGTGGGCGCGACCATCCCGGCTCAGGTCTCGGTCGGGCGCGTCTGGCGCAGGAAGTGCCCGGTGACCGCGCCGGCGCCGAACCAGCCGAGCACGGTCGCGCCGGCGACCACGACCAGCGCCCGGCGCGGATCGAAGCCCTGCAGGGCGAAGCTGCTGCCATAGCTGGCCGCGAGTTCGGCCAGCGGGGCGCGCAGCGCCGCGCCCGCGGCCGCCAGCAGGGCCAGCGCCAGCGCGCCCGCGGCCAGCCCGTACCAGGCGCCGAGGTACAGGAAGGGCCGGCGGATGAACCCGTCGCTGGCGCCCAGCAGCTGGAGCACGCCGAGCTCGTCGCGGCGGGACTGGATGTCCAGGCGCACGGTGTTGCCGACCACCAGCAGGGCGCCGAGCCCGAGCAGCGCGGCAAGCACCCAGGCCACGCGGCCGCCGAACCGGAGCCAGCCGTCGAGGCGCTCGCGCCACGCCGCGTCGTGCTGGACCAGCTCCGCCTCGGGAAGCATGCGCAGCGAGTCGGCGAGCAGCGCCTCGTCGCCGGCCGGCGTGACCACGAGGACATGGGGCAGCGGGTTCTCGCCGAGCGCTTCCAGCGCTTCGTCGAGGCCGCTGCGCGCGCGAAGCTCCTCCAGCCCCTGCTCGGGCGTCCGGTGTTCGACCGCGCCGATGTCGGCGCGGTTGCCGAGTTCGCGCGCCAGCGCCTCGACGCGCGCGGGTGGCGTCTCCAGCTTCAGGAAGATGCTCAGCTGGCGCGAGGCCTGGACGTCGCCGGCGAAGCGCTCGACGTTGGCCAGGACGAGCCACAGGCCCAGCGGCAGTGCCAGCGCCACCGCCATCACGCCCACGGTGAGCGCGCTCGACCACGGCCTGCGCAGCAGGCGCCCGAGGCTTGCCACCATGCTGTAGGCGTGGTGGTCGAGCCAGGCGGCCGGGCGGGATCGGGTGCGCACCTTCGCGCTCACGGCGGGCTCACTCATCGGCGAGGTCCTCCGGCGCGATGTCGTCGGCCAGGCGCCCGTGGTCCAGCACCAGGACCCGCTTCTTCATGCGCTTGACGAGGCCGAGGTCGTGGCTTGCGACCAGCACGCTGGTGCCCTGCCCGGGCAGCGACGCGAACAGCGTCATGAGCGCCGCGGCGAGCGTGGGAGCGAGGTTCCCGGGCGGTTCGTCGGCGACGAGGAGCCGCGGCGCGGCGACCACGGCGCGGGCGATGCCCACCCTCTGCTG
>JAAZHF010000170.1 GCA_012510865.1 Gammaproteobacteria bacterium | reverse complement strand
GGCCACTTCGAGCAGGCTGCCCACGCGGCCGAAGTTGTCGGCGATGATGGCGCTGGTGGCTTCGAAGCGGTATTGCTCCCCGGGCGCGGACATCCCCCAGGGGTCGTTGATGCGATAGGCCATGTCGAAGCGGCGCGGATCGTCGCGGCCGCCGTTGCGCATGGTGTACCGCATCCATACCCGCCGCCGGATGCGCTCGATCAGGCCGGTGCGAGAGAGTGTCTGGTCCATCTATTTCCCCGTCTTGCGGCAGCGTTCCCGGACCGTCGCGCCACTGTGCTCCGGCCGCGCCGGGCCGCGGTGGATCGGTCGCAGGGGCGAGCTGTACCAGTCGCTCACCGCACCGCAGTCGAAGGCGACCCAGGACGGGCCGTAGTCCCAGCGCCGGTCGTGGGCCGACAGCGGCGGCCCGCTGAGCACAAGGACCTCCGCGGGTGCCATGCCCAGGACCATCCGCCGGCCGCCGTCCGCCGGCGCCGGGTCCGAGGGCGCCGCCGCGTCGGCCCCTGCCTGCCCCCGGTCGGCACCCGGTGCCGCGTCGCGGTGGAGTTCGAGGAGTCCGGCGACCACGGCGGCCAGGACGCCTGCCAACAGCAATGAACGCAGGCGGCGCCCGGGCCCGGCCATCGGTGCCACGGCGAGAGCATGCGTTCCGACGCCTTCACCGCCGCGGGCGCATGGCGGCGCGCCGTGCGCCGCCGTCCCGCGCGCCGGCGTCCCCGCCGGAGGCGGCTGCACCGGCGTGCGCTCGCCGGGCAGGCGCCCGTGCATCCGCTGGAACTGCGTTGCGGCATGGTAGATGCGGTTGATCTGCTGCAGCTTCTCGACGTCGACGCCGCGTCCGCCCGCATCCGGGTGCAGGCCCGCCGCGACGCGGCGATAGGCCGCGCGCAGCTCGTCGACGCTGCAGCCCGGCCTGATGCCGAGCGCGTCGTACAGCAGGCTGAAATCGGTGTGGTCGTGCACGTCGTCGCGTTCCCCGCGCTGTCCCCTCCGGGCGGAGGTTGCCGTTGTATGGGGAACGGAATCGGCGACGGAAGGCTGCCATTCGTACTGGTGCAGGGGTGGCCTCGCCGGCCAAGGAGGAGCATGGGATGACGGAACGGGCCGAAAGCCTGCCGGGACATCGGCAAAGGCTCGCGCATGCGTGCAAGCGCGCCGGCATCCTGCCCGCGCTGACGGGGCTGCGCGGCATGCTGCGGCGCGACCTGCGCATCCTCGCCTACCACCGCGTGCTCGACGACGAGCGGCTGGACGGCTTCGACTTCGATCCCGAGCTGGTCAGCGCCACCGCGGACGACTTCCGGTGGCAGGTGCGGAGGGTCGCCAGGCACATGGAGCCGGTGCGCTTCGCGGACGTCATCGCGCACATCGAGGGCGGCCCGCCCCTGCCCAAGCGGGCGCTGCTGGTCACCTTCGACGACGGCTACGACGACAACTACCACGTGGCCTTCCCGATCCTGCGCGAGCTGGGCGTGCCCGCCACCTTCTTCGTCTCCACCGGCCACGTCGATTCGGGCATGCCCTTCGAGTACGACTGGCTGGTGCACATGGTGCGCAACGCGCCGCCGGGCGAGGTGCGCCTGGAGGCCGGGCCGGAAGGCGGGGCGCTCTCGTTCGACGTGCCTTCCGCGCTTGATGCCCGGCTCGCCGTGGCCGGCGACCTGCTTGCCCGGATGAAGGAGATCCCCGCGCTGGAGCAGACGGCCCTGGTCGGTAGGCTCGCGTCGCTGTGGGGCATGCCGCCGCGCCCGCACCCGCAGTGCCGGCCGATGACCTGGGACCAGCTGCGCGAGATGGACGCCGCCGGCATGGAGATCGGCTCGCACGGCGTCCACCACCGGATGCTGGCCAAGCTGCCCCGCGACGAGATGGCCTGGGAGCTGCAGGAGTCGGCGAAGCGGCTGTCGGCGGAGCTCGGCCACCCGGCGCTGTCGGTGGCGTACCCGGTCGGTGGGCCGGACGCCTATGACGACGCGGTCGTCGATGCCGCCCGCGCCAGCGGCTTCAAGGCCGGGTGCAGCTACATCTCCGGCACCAGCCAGGCTGCGCACGGCAACCGCTTCGAGCTGCGGCGCATCCCGGTCGAGCGCCACGTGGACCGCCACTGGTTCGAGGCCATGCTCGCGCTGCCCGAGCTGTTCATGCACCCCACGCCGCTGCCGCGGGACTGAGCCGACCCGATGTTCCTCTTCATGCTCGCGTTCATCGCGCTGATCATCATCCGGCCGCAGGAGTACCCGGCGCTGGCCGGTACGATCCCGGTGCCGCTGCTGCCGCTGTCGATCGCGGGCGCCGCCGCCTGCTGGCTGTTCTCCTCGCGCAAGACCTTCGCCGCGCCCCAGTACCTGCTGCTCCTGGCCTTCCTGCTGGCGCTGATGATGTCGAAGGTGGTCAACGGATGGATGGGCGGCGCGCTCATGGTGCTCTCGCGCTTCGGCCTGTGCGTGGTCGCTTTCGTGCTCATCGCCAACGCCATGAACACGCGCCGGAGGATCCATGCGGCGATGGTGGTGTTCTGCCTCTGTGCCCTCGTCCTGGCCATCCACGGCATCGACCAGGTGCGCACCGGCATCGGCTGGACCGGGGCCGAGCTGTCGCAGGGAACCCGCATCCAGTACATCGGCATCTTCGGGGACCCGAACGACCTCGGCCTGCTGTTCGCGATGTGCGTGCCGATGGCCCTGTACCTGTCCGGCCGCGGCGGGGCCATGGGCCTGCGCAGGCTGTTCTGGTGGGCGGTGTCGGCGGTGCTCCTCTACGGGATCGTCCTCACCGACTCGCGTGGCACCCTGCTGGCGGTGGCGGCGATGGTCGGCGTGTACATCTGGATGCGCCGCGGCGTGGTCGCCGCCGGTGCGATGGTGGCGGCGGCGCTGGGCGTCATGATGATGCTGCCTTCGCGGCTGCAGCAGATGGAGGTGGGCGAGGCCTCGGCCATGGGCCGCGTGGTATCCTGGTACCACGGCCTGCAGATGTTCTTCGGCAAGCCGGTGCTCGGCGTCGGCGCGGGCGCGTACTCGGACATCTACTACCTGACCGCGCACAACTCCTTCGTGCTCGTGCTGGCCGAGAGCGGCTTCATCGGCTTCAGCATCTGGATCGCCTTCCTCGGCTACTGCATCCTCATGCCGCTGGCCGCGGTCAGGAGTCCGCTGCCGCCGGGCACGGTGGATCCCGCCGACGTGGATCCGGCGGTGATGGCCGACTGGCAGGTCGACCGGAAGCTGGCGGCCGCGCTGATGCTGTCGATGTGCGGCTTCCTCGCCGCCGGGTTCTTCCTGAGCCGCAGCTACGTCGTGGTCCTGTACATGCTGGCGGCCCTGGTGACCGCGCAGTACTGGGACATGAAGACGCGGCATCCCGCGCTCCAGGCCTTCTCGCTGGGGCACGACATCATCCGCTGGCCGGCATATACCGCGGCCGGGATCGCCGGGCTCTACGTCGGGGTCAAGGTCCTCCTTGCCATCGCATGAGCATCCGCAGCCACACCTTCCGCAACACGCTGTACTCGATGGCCGGCACGTACACCGAGTACGTGCTGGGCATGCTCACCTCGGTCGTCATCGCACGCTACCTGGGCCCCGAGGGCCTGGGCGTCTACAGCGTCGCGATCTGGCTGGTGGCCATGGGGGTCGCGGTCGCGAACTCCGGGTCGGCGAGCACGGTGATCCGCTTCGTCGCGGAGCTGCGCGGCGCCGATGCCATGGCCCAGGTGCCGACGATGGTGGCCTGGACCCGGCGCGCCCAGCGCGGGTACCTGGCGGTGCTGCTGGTGCTGGTGGTCGCCCTGGTCGCCATCGCCGGTGAGCGCTTCGCCCCCGGCATGGACCCGCGCCTGCTGATCGCCTTCCTGCTGGTCGCCATCGCCTCGCGCGCGTCGTACATGCTCAACGTCGGCATCGCGAAGGGCTTCGAGGATTTCGGGATCGTCGCGCGCGTCGCCCTGGTCGGGGCGCCGGTCAACCTGGTGCTGGTCCTGGTGGCCTGCTGGCTCGGCGCATCGCTGGAGGTCCTGCTGGGCGTCTTCTGCGTTTCCGGCCTGGTGTTCCTCGTGGTCTCGGCGCGGCTGGTGGCACCCCTGCGCCGAGGCCACGCCCCGGCTCCCCTGGACCCCGGCTTCATGGCGCGCGTGCGGCGCCACATGCTGCTGGCGTCGGCGACGGTCTCCGCGAGCTTCGTCGCCGCGAGCGAGGTCGAGGTGGTGTTCCTCAACGTGTTCACCGGACAGGAGGCGGCGGGCCACTTCAAGGCCGCCTACCAGCTCGCGCTCGGGATGTCGGCCCTGGTGCCGGGCGTGTTCAGCGCACTGCTGCTGCCGATGATGGCCAGTGCGCGGGCGCAGGGCGGGGGGCTTCCGGGCCGGCGCGTCGTGTCCACCACCGCCTACCTCGGCCTGCTGTCCTCGCTCCTGGTCGCCTTCGCGCTGGCGCTGTCGGGTCCGGCGATCCGGACGCTCTTCGGAGAGGCCTACGCCGACGCGGTGCCGGTCTTCACCATCTGCCTCGTCGGTGCCGCGATGACCGCCGCATCCACGGGGGCGTCGAGCCTGCTGATCAGCTCCGACCGTCAGGGGACCATCCTGGCCCTGGTCCTTGCCTCGTGCGCGCTCAAGCTCGCGCTCGACCTGCTCCTGATCCCGCCCTTCGGCCTCATCGGCGCGGCCTGTGCGTTCATCACGGTCGCCACCGCCGTGGTGGTCGCGATGTTCTGGCTGGCGATGCGGCAGACCGGGGTCGCGCCCGACTGGGCGCGCCTGGCCAGGATCGGCGTCGCGGCCGGGCTCGCGGCGCTGGCCGCGATGCCGGCCGCACGCGGGCTCGCGCCGCTGCCCGGCCTGCTCGTGGGCGGGGTGGTGCTGGTGCTGGTCCATGGATTCGCCACGCTGCTGCTCGGCTGCTGGACGCGGGCCGACGTCGAGCAGATGCAAGCGCTGCACCGGAGGCTCGCCGGCGCCAGGCTGGTCCCGGGTGCCCGCCTGCTCGAGTGGGCGAGACGGCGCGCGCCCGAGGAGGCTTCGGCATGAGCAGGCTGTACGAATCGATGTTCCGGAGCGTCCTCTACCCGGCCTATGAAAGCGGGCTGATGCGACGCGGCACGCTGCGCTACCTGCGCGAGTACGAAGACAACCAGTGGCTGTCGGCCGACGAGATCCTCGCCATGCAGTGGCGCAAGCTGGAGGCCTTGCTGGATTACTGCTGGGAGCACGTCCCGTACTACCGCGGGCGCTGGCGCGAACTCGGGATCGAGCGCGGCGACATCCGCTGCATGGAGGACTACGCCTCGCTGCCGGTCCTGGGCAAGGACGAGATCCGCGCCCACGCCGACGACTTCCTGCCGCGCCGGCCCGCGCAGGCGATCCTGTTCAAGGCGACCAGCGGCTCCACCGGCGAGCCGCTGCGCGTGGGCTTCACGCGGGAGAGCTACGAGCGCCGGATCGCGGTGATGTATCGCGGCTACGGCTGGAGCGGCGGGCACCACGGGCGGCGCACGCTGTACCTCTGGGGCCAGCCCGCCGGCGGCATGGGCTGGAAGGAGCGCATGTACCAGGCGGCGTTCCAGCGGCGCACGCTCAACGCCTTCACCATGACCACCGAGCGCATGCCGGAGTACGCCGACGCGTTCGACCGCTTCCAGCCGCGGGTGGTGGTGTCCTACGTGGCGCCGATCGTGCGAATGGCGCGCTGGCTGCTGGACCAGGGGCGCGTCCCGCACCGGCCCGAGGTGATCCTGTCGGCGGCGGAAGCCCTCCACGAGGGCGAGCGCGCGGTGGTCGAGCAGGCGTTCGGCTGCCCGGTGCAGAACACCTACGGCTGCCGGGAATTCATGCTGATCGCGGCCGAGTGCCCCCACCGTGGCGGCCTCCACGTCAACGCCGACCACCTGGTGGTGGAACTGGCCGGAGGCAACGGAGGCGCCGCCGACCTGGTGGTGACCGACCTCCACAACTATGGGATGCCCCTGTTGCGCTACGCCAACGGCGACATGGCACGGCCCGGCGGCGGCAGCTGCGCCTGCGGGCGCGGGCTGCCGAAGATCGCCTCGGTGGAGGGGCGCAAGCTCGACGTGCTGCAGTCCGCCGACGGCCGGCAGGTGTTCGGCGAGCACATCGTGTACGCGTTCCTGGGTACCAGCGGCGTCGACCAGTGGCAGGTGGTGCAGGACGCTCCCGACGCCTGGGACGTGTACCTGGTGCCGGGAAGCGGCTTCGGCCAGGAGTCCATCGATCGCATCGCCAGCGCCCTGCGCCCGGCCTGCGGCGAAGGCACCGCCCTGCGCTTCCACGTCCGGGAAGCGATCGCCCTGACCCCGGCCGGGAAGCGCAGGCCGACCATCAACAACATTGCGGCAGGGGGAACCGGATGAAGGTGACACACATGGTCGAGAACCTCGACCGGGGCGGGCTGGAGCGCATGGTGATCGACCTCGCGCTGCTGCAGCAGGAAGGCGGCCACGACTGCCTCGTGCTCTGCCTGTTCGACCAGGGCGCGCTCGCCTCCGAGCTGGAGGCGCGCGGCATCCGGGTGGTGGCCTGCGGCAAGAAGACCGGCCTGGACCTGGCCGCGGTGGCGCGCGCGCGCCGCGTCCTGCAGTCGCGCCGCGGGGTGCTCCATACCCACAACGCCGCGGCGCATTACCACGCGGTGCTGGCGGCGGCCGGCCTGGGCTTCGACCGGATCCTCAACACCCGCCACGGCATGGGCGGCTTCGATCCGCGCTCGCGGCGCGAGCGTCTGTACCGGGCGTCGATGCGGGGCACCCATGCGGTGGTCGCGGTGTGCGAGGCGGCCCGGCAGCGGCTCAAGGAAAGCGGGGTGAAGCCGCGCGGAGGCCTGCTGTCGATCCCGAACGGCATCCCGGTCGATCGCTTCGAGCCTGCCGGCCCCGATGCGCGGCGCGCGCTGATCGACGAGCTCGGCCTCGATCCCGCGGCGCGGCTCGTGGGGACGGTCGGGCGCCTGCATCCGGCCAAGGACCAGGCGACCATGCTGAGGGCGTTCCGGCGGCTCCGGGACGAGGTCCCGGAGGCGGTGCTGCTGGTGGTCGGCGACGGCCACCTGCGGGGCGGGCTCGAGGCCCTGGCCGAGGCCGAGGGCATCGCCGGCGACGTGCGCTTCCTCGGCGATCGGGGCGACGTTCCGCGGCTGGTGCGCGGCTTCGAGGTGTTCGTGCTGTCCTCGCTGACCGAGGGCTATTCGATCGCGCTCATGGAGGCCTGCGCCGTGGGCGTCCCGATCGTCGCCACGGCCGTGGGCGGCACGCCCGAGATCGTGCGCCACGGCGTC
>JAAZHF010000169.1 GCA_012510865.1 Gammaproteobacteria bacterium | reverse complement strand
GAGCTGGCCAAGGAAATGGAGATGCCCGAGGACAAGGTTCGCAAGGTGATGAAGATCGCCAAGGAGCCGATCTCCATGGAGACCCCGATCGGCGACGACGAGGACTCCCACCTGGGCGACTTCATCGAGGACACCAACGTCGAGTCCCCGGTGGACGCGACCACCAACACCAACCTCTCCGAGACCGTGCACGACGTGCTTGCCGGCCTCACCCCGAGGGAGGCGAAGGTGCTGCGCATGCGCTTCGGCATCGACATGAACACCGACCACACCCTCGAGGAGGTCGGCAAGCAGTTCGACGTCACCCGCGAGCGGATCCGCCAGATCGAAGCCAAGGCCCTGCGCAAGCTGCGCCATCCGAGCCGCTCGGAGCAGCTGCGGAGCTTCCTCGACATCGACTGACCCGTCGCGGCGAGGAGATCCGGGAAGGCGCGCCGATGGCGCGCCTTTTCCGTTGCGTGCCGCGGTGGCGGGCAGGCGGCACCCGCGACCGCGCGGCCGCCTCGACACGGCGCCGGCCGGCGGGCTAGCGTGCCCGGATGGACATCGGCTTCCACGGCGCCGCGGGCGGCGTCACCGGCTCCTGCCACCTGGTCCGCGTGGGCGGCCGTTCGCTGCTGCTCGACTGCGGCATGTTCCAGGGTCGGCACGAGGAGGAAGCCCGCAACCGCGACCCCTTCCCCTTCGACGCCGCCGCACTGGACGCCGTCGTGCTCAGCCACGCGCACATCGACCACAGCGGGCGCCTGCCGATCCTGGCCCGGCGCGGCTTCCGCGGCCCGATCTTCGCGACCCCGGCCACCATCGACCTCGCGCGCGTGCTGCTGCGCGACGCCGCCCACCTGCAGGAGGCCGACGCCGAGCGCGAGAACCGCCGGCGCCTGCGCGCGGGCAAGGGCCAGGTGAAGCCGCTGTTCACCGCACAGGACGCGGAGGACACGCTGCGCCTGTTCCGCCCGCTCGACTTCGACGCGCCCGCGGACATCCTGCCCGGGGTCCGCGCGACCCTGCTGCCGGCGGGCCACATCCTCGGCGCCGCCAGCGTGGTGCTCGACCTCGAAGAGGACGGCCGCCGCAGGCGCGTCGCCTTCAGCGGCGACATCGGCCAGGACGACAGCTGCATGCTGCCGGCCCCGCGGCCGCCCGACCGCGCCGACCTGGTCCTGCTCGAAAGCACGTATGGCGACCGCAACCACCGTGCCCGCGAGGACACCCGGCGCGAGATCGCCGAAGTGCTCGACAGCGCCTGGGAGGCCGGCGGCAACCTGCTGGTCCCCGCCTTCGCCATCGGCCGCACCCAGGAGCTGCTGACCCTGTTCGCCCAGCACTACGAGGAGTGGAGGCTCGACCGCTGGCTGCTGTTCGTCGACAGCCCGATGGCGATCCAGGCAACCGCCGCCCACCTCCGCCACCACGAGCTGTTCAACGACCAGGCACGGCCGCTGTTCGACGGCCGCGGCCTGCGCGAGCTGCTCCCGAACCTGCGCGAGACCGCCGGTACCGACGAGTCCATGCGCATCAACCAGGTGCGTCGCGGCGCGCTCATCATCGCCGGCAGCGGCATGTGCACCGGCGGCCGCATCCTGCACCACCTGCGCCACAACCTCTGGCGCCGCGAGTGCCGGGTCATGATCGTCGGCTACCAGGGCGAGGGCACGCTGGGGCGGCGGCTGGTGGACGGCGCCGACCGGGTCAGCATCCACGGCGAAGACATCCGGGTGGCGGCGGGCATCCACACCATCGGCGGCCTGTCCGCGCATGCCGGGCAGGACGAACTGGCGGCCTGGTACGGAGCGATCGAAGGCCGGCCGCCGGTGGCGCTGGTGCACGGCGAGGCGCGCGGACGCGATGGCCTGGCCGCCAGGCTGGCGGCGGAGTTCGGGGTCGACGCGGCCCGGCCCGGGGCGGGGACGCGGATCACGCTCTAGCCGGGCCCGGCTCCCTTTGCAACAGCTGAATCCTTCACGTCGGCTTCGCCCGCCCTTCGCGCGGCGCCGACGCGCCCGCGTGCACTGTTCCCGCACCAACCCCCACAACCCCACAGCGCTCCACAGGAGACTCCATGAACACTGCCAAGACCCTTCTTGCCGTCGCCTTTGCCACTGCGCTGGCCGCGTGCAGCAATACCGACCAGGCGGCCAACTCCGCCCAGGAGGCCGCGGAGTCGGCCACCGAGGCCCAGGAAGCGGCCCAGCACGCCAGCGCCACCGGCGACCAGGCGGCCACGGATTCCGCCTGGGCGGCCGCGGAAGCCGCCGATGCCGCGGCCGACGCGTCGGCGCACATCGCCGGCCAGGTCGACGGCAGCGGCGACATGACGCGCCGCGAGGACCTCGCCGATGCGGCCGAGAAGGCCGCGGACGCCGCCGAACAGGCGCAGGATGCCGCCGAGGAGGCCGCGGCCGCCGCCGACGCCGAGAACAATACCGACGGCATGTGATCCGTCCCCTGGACGAGCCCGGCGGGCGCTTCGCCCCGCCGGGATCGTGTCGCACGGCCGTGGCCGGCCCTCGTCGTCCGGTCGCGGCCGTGCGATTCCCTTGTCGGACACGGCACCTGCGCGGCCGGGGCTTTGCTAGCATCCCGGGACCGGGCCTATAGCTCAACGGTTAGAGCAGGGGACTCATCGACAAGGTGCCGCCGCGCAGGAATGCGCGGACGGGAACGGGATGAATTCAGGGAACCCTCAGCGGCGGCAGCCATGCCGGACGGTGGCAACCCTGAGCCAAGCCGGCGGTACACCGCCGGAAGGTGCAGAGACTACCTGGGGGCTGGAGTGCCCTTGATCACAGGCTCGAGCGTCCCGCACCCCACCCGCCGAGGCGGAGGGTGAAGAGATAGTCCGCGCCGCGGGGAAACCCGTGGACCACGCGAATCCCTTGGTTCCAGGTTCGAATCCTGGTGGGCCCACCACGATCCCTAGCGCCCAGGCGGCTGTCGTGCTGTCGGGCGAACCGGCGTCCCCGCCGGACGGCCCGCGCAGCCGGTCAGGACGCTGCGCAGCACGCGCTTGAACATCGCCCGGTCCAGGGTGGTGCCGAGCCCGGGGTTGCGGATGCTGCGCACGGCCAGTCCTTCGAAGAGGGCGGCGAGGAGGCTGTGGTCGCCGATCGCATCGAAGAGCCCGGCGCGCTTGCCGCGGACGTCGATCGCGTATCCCGCGACGTGCGCACGGTCGCCGGCGGCCTGTGGCGCGCGGTCGCCTGGTCCGCGCTGGCCGGGCTCCCGGTGCTCTGCCTGTTCCTGGACGTGCAGTGGCTGTCCAATGCGGTGGGCGAGTGGTCCGCGGTCGAGTTCGCCCAGTTGGGCGTGCTGGCCTGCGTCGTGGCCGCGCACGCCGGGCTGGCCCGTCGCTCGCCCGCCGAACGCCCCTTCGCCGTGCTTGCGGCCGGCTTCTTCGCGTCGAAGAGGTCACCGAGCTCCTGGGGTACCTCGTGGTCCTCGCCGCAAGCGCGACCCACGCGCGCAGGCGGCTGCCGACGGCGACCGGCCGGCTCGCCTGATCCGCGCCGGCGCGGCCGCCCTGTCCGCGTCGGGAAGAGACCCTGTTGTGGTAAACATGGTGGTCTTTTTCCGGCCGCCAGGCCGCACGTGAACAGGAGTCCCATGACGCGTCCCTCTTCGCTCGACCGCGAGCAGCTGCTGGCCTGTGGCCGCGGCGAGATGTTCGGCGAGGGCAACGCCCGCCTGCCTGCGCCGCCGATGCTGATGCTCGACCGCATCACCCACATTTCCAGCGAAGGCGGTGCCTACGGCAAGGGCGTGATCGAAGCCGAGCTCGACATCACCCCCGACATGTGGTTCTTCGACTGCCACTTCCTCGGCGATCCGGTGATGCCGGGCTGCCTCGGCCTCGACGCGATGTTCCAGCTGGCCGGCTTCTACCTGCCCTGGCTGGGCGAGCCGGGCCGCGGCCGCGCGCTGGGCTGCGGCGAGCTGAAGTTCTCCGGCCAGGTCCTGCCGAGCGCGAAGTGCGTGCGCTACGGCATCGACATCCGCCGGGTGATGCGGGGCCGCGTGCCCCTGGTGATCGCCGACGGCCGGACCTACGTCGACGATTGCGAGATCTACCATGTCAGCAGCATGCGCGTGGGCCTTTTCAAGGACCTGGAGGACAACTGATGCGCCGCGTGGTCGTGACCGGCATGGGCATCGTGTCGTGCCTGGGGAACACCCTTGACGAGGTCTCCCGCGCGCTGCGCGAGGGTCGCAGCGGGATCGCCGCCGTCCCCGAGTACGCGGAGCTCGGGCTCCGCAGCCAGGTGGCCGGCGTCCCGCGCATCGACCTGGACGCGGAGATCGACCGCAAGCGCCGCCGCTTCATGGGCGATGCGGCGGCCTATGCCTGGGTGGCGATGCGCGACGCCATCGCGCAGGCGGGGCTGACGCTCGAGCAGGTGCGCAACCCGCGCGTGGGCGTGATCGCCGGTTCCGGCGGCGGGTCGGCCGAGTGGCAGGTGGCCACCGCCGACCTCCTGCGCGCGAAGGGCGTGCGCAAGGTCGGCCCCTACATGGTCCCGCGAACGATGTGCTCGACGGTGTCGGCCACGCTCGCGACCGCGTTCGGGATCCTCGGCCTGAGCTATTCGATCTCGGCCGCCTGCGCCACGTCGGCGCACTGCATCGGAGCCGCCGCGGACCTGATCCGCCACGGCACGCAGGACGTGGTGTTCGCGGGCGGCGGGGAGGAGGTGCACTGGGCGATGACGGCGATGTTCGACGCCATGGGCGCGCTGTCCTCGGGCTACAACGACACGCCCGCGGTCGCCTCGCGTCCCTACGACGCCGGCCGGGATGGTTTCGTCATCGACGGTGGCGGCGGCATGCTGGTGCTCGAGGAGTACGGGCACGCCAAGGCCAGGGGTGCGACGATCCATGCCGAACTCGTTGGCTACGGCGTCACCTCCGACGGCGGCGACATGGTCGCCCCCAGCGGCGAGGGCGCGGTGCGCTGCATGAAGAACGCGCTCGCCACCGTGCATGCGCCGGTGGATTACCTCAACACCCACGGCACTTCGACGCCGCTGGGCGACATCGTCGAGCTCGAGGCCGTGCGCGAGGCCTTCGGCGATTCCATGCCGCCGCTGTCGTCCACCAAGGCGCTGACCGGGCATTCCCTGGGCGCCGCGAGCGTGCACGAAGCGATCTACAGCCTGCTGATGATGCGCGATGGCTTCATCGCGGGCTCGGCGCACATCGACGAACTGGATCCGCGCGCCGAAGGCTTCCCGATCGCGCGCGCGAGCCGTGATGCTCCGCTCGCCACGGTGATGTCCAACAGCTTCGGCTTCGGCGGCACCAACGCCAGCCTGGTGTTCGCGCGCGCGTGACCCTGCGGGCGTGCCGCGGTGCCGTCCGGCGCCGCGGCACGGCGCGTCCGGGACCCATCGTTCCACCGCGGGGCCCCGCGCGCAGCGCTTGCGACGGTAGATTGTCCAGAGGATTCACCTGGACCCCCGTCGCACCATGAGCAAGCTGTTTTCCCCCTTCGACCTGCGGGGCCTTCGCCTGCGCAACCGCATCGTCATGGCACCGATGACGCGCTCGCGCGTCCCGGGCACCGTCCCCGACGGGCGGACCGCCACCTATTACGCGCAGCGCGCGGGCGCGGGCCTGATCGTCAGCGAGGGCGCGCAGGTATCGGAGCAGGCGCGCGGCTACCTGTTCACCCCGGGCCTGCACAGCCGTGCCCAGGTGGAGGGATGGAAGGCCGTCACCTCGGCGGTGCATGGCCAGGGCGGCGCGATCTTCGCGCAGCTGTGGCACGTGGGGCGCGTCGCGCACTGCTCGGTGCAGCCGGGCGACCGGGCGCCGGTGGCACCGGTGGCGAAGCGCGCCGAGGGCGTGCAGGTGTTCGGATACCGCGAGGACGGCACGCCCGGGCAGATGCCCGCGAGCCGGCCGCGCGCGCTGGCCGCCGGCGAGCTGCCGCGCATCACGGCCGACTTCGCGGCCGCCGCGCGCAACGCCATCGAGGCCGGGTTCGACGGCGTCGAGATCCACGGTGCCAACGGCTACCTGTTCGAACAGTTCATCAACGGCGGCCTGAACACCCGCGACGACGCCTACGGCGGGAGCAGCGTCGCCAACCGCCTGCGCTTCGTGCTCGAGACCTACGAAGCGGGCGCGGCCGCGATCGGCCCGGCGCGGACGGGCATCCGCCTGTCGCCCTTCAACCGCGTGTTCGACATGCCCGCCTTCGAGGGCGAGGCCGATACCTGGCTCGCGCTCGCGAGGGAACTTGCGGCGCGCGGACCGGCCTACGTGCACCTGAGCAACCGGGCGGCGATCCTCGCCGAACCCGCGGCCGGGGAAGGGTTCCTGCGCTCGCTGCGCGGAGCCTATGCGGGGCCGCTGGTGCTCGCGGGTGGCTATACCCGGGACAGCGCGGCCGCCGACCTCGGTTCCGGCCTCGCCGACCTGGTCGCGTTCGGGCGCCCCTTCATCGCCAACCCGGACCTGGTCGAGCGCCTGCGCCAGGGCTGGCCGCTGGCCGAGCCCGACCGGCGCAGCTTCTACGGCGGGAACGCCGCGGGCTACATCGATTATCCGGCCTACGACGAGGCGGCCGAGCCCGCCTGAGGGCGCCGGAAGGCGGCGGTGCGATGATGGCGCGGCAAGCGTCGCCGCGGACGGCGGCGTAGGAAGTGGCCGCGAACGCTTCGACCGGCTGCGCGCGGATGGTGGCGACTTCGACGGCATCCGGGCCTGGGTGGCCCGACGATCGCGAGGAAGCGGATCCGGGATTCTGGCACTACCCCGGCGAAGCGGCCGGGCGGATGAAGCTGCCCGACCTCGACAGCGGCGGGTTCATCCCGCTGCCGCCCAGGCTCGGGCTCCCGCGGGAGCCCGAGCCGATGACCTGACCCGGCCCGCCGACCCGGGCGGCTTCCGTGCGGGCCTCAGGGCGCCGGGCGGAACGTCACCTTCGTCGACACCGCGACGTCGTTGGGAATGATCGAGAGATCGCCCCAGTCGCCCGCGCCGACGCCGAAATCCAGGCGCTTCACGGTGGCGCGTCCGGCGAGCACCGGCCGGTCGCCCGGCGTCCAGGTGAAGGTGAGCGTGACCGGTCTGCTCACGCCGCGCAGCTCCAGCGTGCCATCGGCGGCATAGCGGCCGTCGCCCAGGCTGCGGAAGCCGGCCGCGGTGTAGCGCGCCTCGGCGAACTTCGCGACGTTGAAGAAGTCCGCGGTCTTGAGGGTCGTGTCGCGGTCGCCGTTCTTCGTGTCCGCGGGCGCGAGCGGGATCACGACGTCGAGCCGTGCGTCCTGCGGTGCGGCGGGGTCGAAGCTCAGCGTGGTGCGGAAGTCGGGGAAGAGGCCGACGAAAGTCTCGCCCTGGTATTCGCTGGCAAAGCTCAGTGCGCCCGACGCCTGCACGTAGTCGGCGGCGAAGGCGGGCGCGGCGGCGAAGGCGGCCGCGAGCGCGATGGGAAGGAGGCGGATGGGGGTCTTCATGTCAGTGCTCCGTGGTCTGGTCGTCGCGACCCGCGCGGCGCAGCGCCGGAAGCATGCGCCGCAGCGTGTCGTCGCCGTGGAAAAGGTGGTGGTGGAAGGCCGCGCCGGCATGCATCAGCACCAGCAGCAGCAGCAGCCAGAAGCCGTATTCGTGGACCTGGATGGCCAGGTCGGCGAGGCCCTCGCTGCGGCCGGCGATCGCCGGCAGGTTGAACTGCTTGAACCACTGCAGCGGATAGCCCGACGCCGAGTTGAACACCCAGCCGCTGATCGGGATCGCGAACAGCAGCAGGTAGAGCGCCGCGTGGGTGGCGCTGGCGACGCGCGCCTGCCAGGACGGCGTCCCGGGCACCGGCCGCGGTGCCCCGGCGTAGAGCCTCCACGCCACGCGCACGGCGACCAGCGCCAGCAGGGGCAGTCCCAGCGACTTGTGCAGCGCGTAGGCATTGACCTTGGCCGGCGTCGGCGGCATGTCGACCATGGTCAGGCCGAGCCAGGCCAGCCAGCCGATCAGGACGACGATGGCCCAGTGGAGCAGCTGGCTGACCGCGCCCCAGCGCTCGGACGAATTGCGGATCTGCATGGCGAAGCTCCGTCAGGGAAAGCGTGGCAGGTCGAAGACCAGGATCTCGGCGCCCTCGCCGCGCTCGATGTCCACCCGCGGCTCGTTGGCGTACAGCAGGGCATCCCCGGCCGACAGCGCGTGGCCGTCGACCACCGCGCTGCCGCGGGCCATGTGCACGTAGGCAAGGCGGCCGGGCGCGAGTTCCAGCGCGGCGCGCTCGTCGCCGTCGAACAGGCCGGCGTACATGCGCGCGTCCTGCTGGATGCGGACGGAGCCGTCGCCGCCGTCGGGGCTGGCCACCAGCCGCAGGCGGCCACGCTTCCCGGCGTCGGGATAGGCCTTCTGCTCGTAGCCGGGTGCGATGCCCATGGTGTCGGGGATGATCCAGATCTGGAGGAAGTGCGTGGTCCGCGCGCTCTCGTGGTTGTACTCGGAATGGGTCACGCCGGTGCCCGCGCTCATCCGCTGGACTTCGCCGGGGACGATGCTGGCCGAGTTGCCCATCGAATCCCGGTGGGCGAGGCTGCCGTCCAGGACGTAGCTGATGATCTCCATGTCCTGGTGGCTGTGCGTGCCGAAGCCCTTTCCGGCCTGCACCCGGTCCTCGTTGATGACGCGCAGCGGGCCCCAGTGCACGTGCCGCGGGTCCCGGTAGTCCGCGAAGGAGAAGCTGTGCCAGGACTCGAGCCAGCCATGGTCGGCATGGCCGCGCTCGGCGGCGGGTCGCAGTGTGATCATGATGTGCTCCATACCGTAGTGGACACGGGCAGGTGCCGCGATGGAGCGAGTCTGGTTCGTTTCCCTAATGCAATCAATAAGCAATGCAATGCTTTATTGTTCCACAAGCAGAACAACATACGGCGACACTGTTGGCGGACGGAAGCGGCCTGTTGTTCTGAAAATGCGATCATTAGTTCCAAAAATAACTGATGACATGCATATCCAGAACGATATGCTGTGCGTCGCGGGCCGGTTCCCTCACGCCGCCCCGACCCGTCACCGCGACACTACACACCTCAACGCATCCCGGAGCATCCCATGAACATCAACCGCCTGTCCCGCGGCGTCCTGGCCGCCGTCCTCCTCGCAGCATCCGCCGGCGCGCTGGCCGCGCCCGTCACCTATGCCATCGACCCCGCGCACACCGACGTGCTGGCGCAGTGGAACCATTTCGGCTTCTCCAATCCGAGCGCGCACTTCGGGCAGGCCGAGGGCACGATCACCTACGACCCCGACAACGTCGCCGCCTCGCGCGTCGAAGTCGTCCTGCCCCTGGCGGGCCTCAGCTCGCACGTGGCGGCGTTCGACGACCACCTGCGCAGCGCCGACTTCTTCGACGCGGAGAAGTTCCCGCAGGCCACCTTCAGGAGCACGGCGGTCGAAGCGGCCGGCGAGGGCAAGCTGAGGATCACCGGTGACCTGACCATCAAGGACATCACCCGGCAGGTCGTCCTCGACACCACCATCAACAAGGTCGGCGAGAGCGCCATGACCGGCCAGCCGACGGCGGGCTTCGACGCCGTGGCGACCATCAAGCGCAGCGACTTCGGGCTCGGCATGTTCGCGCCGGCCGTGAGCGACGAGGTGAAGCTGCGCATCACCACCGAAGCCGCGGTGCCCAAGCAGGGCGAGTAACCGGCACCGCGACCGCGCTCCGGCGCGGCTCCCGGCGCGACCCCCAGGCCAGCGGCCGCCGCACCCCGGGTGCGGCGGCCGTTCCGCTTGCGCGCGATCACCCGGCCGGCGGGTCGAACTCCAGCGGCTTGCGCGCGACCGCGCGCAGGGCCAGGTCCACCGCGGCGAGCCCGTCGCGCCTGAGGTCGATCGTCGCAGGATCCAGCAGGTGCATGCGCAGCGCGCCGGAAATGACGAAGTGCAGGGTCCGTGCGCAGGTGTCGGGGGAGATCCCGTCGCGCAGCTGCCCGAGCGCCGCCGCGCGCGAGAAGGCCGCGGAGATCCGCGACTGGGTCTGGCGCATCCCGGACTGGCGCAGCGCGCTGATCGCGTCGCCCGAGGCCGGGACCTCGCATCGCAGTTCGATCACCTCGAGCGCGTTCCGCAGCCGCGGCTGCTCGCTGAGGTCGAAGAACGACTGCCGGAGGAGTGCGCGGAGGTCGCGCAGCGGGGTCGTGCCTTCCGGGCGCGAAGCGCGCTCGAGGCCGTGGAAGAACGGCAGGCTGACGCGATTGATGACCGCTTCCAGCACCTCGTCCTTGTTGGCGAAGTGCCAGTAGACCGCGCCGCGCGTGACGCCGGCGCGGGCGGCGATCGCCTCGAGGCCCGTGCGGGCGAAGCCGTGTTCCATGAAGCAGTCCTCGGCCGCGTCGAGGATGGCCTCGCGCGTCTCCAGGGCCTCCTTCCTCGTCCTTCGCGCCATCCTCACCCACCCCTGCGTAGTAGCGGCCAAGCGGCCTTTGACAAACATACATCCATGTATGTATCTTACGCAACCAGACGCTGCACGCCCAGAGCCGACCCTGTTCCCGGCCCTGGGCGTGTCCTTTTTCCAGACAGACCAAGGCCGCTTCAATGACCCCGACCTTCGCCCGCCGCGCACTCCCGCTGCTCGCAGCGCTCACGCTCGCCCTCGCCGCCTGCGGCGGCAACGGGGAACAGCAGGCGCCGCCCAGGCCCGCGGTGACCGTGGCGGTACTGCAGTCGCAGCCGGTCGCGCTCAGCCGCGAGCTGCCCGGCCGCACCAGCGCCTGGCTGGTGGCCGAGGTCCGCCCGCAGGTCAACGGCCTGGTGGCCAAGCGCCTGTTCACCGAAGGCGAGATCGTCGAGGCGGGCCAGCCGCTCTACCAGGTCGATGACGCCAGCTACCGCGCGGCCGCCAACAGCGCACGCGCGCAGCTCAAGCGCGCCGAGGCCACGCTCGCGGCGGCGCGCCTGACCGCGAAGCGCACCGGCGAGCTGGTCGCGGTCAGCGCGGTCAGCAAGCAGGACCACGACAACGCCATCGCCGCGCTGGGCCAGGCCGAAGCCGACGTCGGCGCCGCCCGCGCCGCGCTGGACGCGGCCAACGTGACCCTGGGCCGGGCGCGCATCACCTCGCCGATCAGCGGCCGCATCGGCCGCTCCAGCGTGACCCAGGGCGCGCTGGTGACCGCCAACCAGCCCCAGCCGCTGGCCACGGTGCAGCAGCTCGACCCGATCTACGTCGACCTGACCCAGTCCAGCACCGAGCTGCTGGAGCTGCGCCGCGCGCTGGCCGAAGGCCGGCTGCAGCGCAGCGACGAAGCCATGCCGGTGACGATCCTGCTGGAGGACGGCAGCGAGTTCGCGCACGCCGGCACGCTGAAGTTCTCCGAGGTGGCGGTGGATCCGAGCACCGGCAGCTACGCCCTGCGCGTCGAGGTCCCCAACCCGGACCACGTGCTCATGCCGGGGATGTACGTCCGCGCCGTGCTGCGCTCGGGCGTGCGCCAGGACGCGGTGCTGGTCCCGCAGCAGGGCATCGCCCGCGACCCCAAGGGCAACACTTCGGCGATGGTGGTCAACGCCCAGGGCGTCGTCGAACAGCGCCCGGTGGTCGTCAGCCAGACCGTCGGCGACCAGTGGCTGGTGGAGTCCGGCCTTGCCGCGGGCGACCGCGTGGTGGTCGAAGGCCTGCAGAAGATCGCGCCGGGCGCCGAGGTGGAAGTGACGGAGGAGGTGCGCGCCGAGGCCCCGCCGGCGGCCGCGCCCGCGCCGCGGCCGGCCGCCGCCGATGCCGCTGATGCAGCCGACCCTGCGGACGCCGCGAACGCTGCGGACGCCGCCACCCCGGCCGACCAGGAGTAAGCCCCGATGGCACGCTTCTTCATCGACCGGCCCATCTTCGCGTGGGTCATCGCGATCATCATCATGCTTGCCGGCGCGCTGTCGATCACCAGCCTGCCGGTGTCGATGTACCCGACCGTGGCTCCGCCCGCGGTCGAGATCCGCGCCATGTACCCGGGCGCCTCGGCGCAGGTGCTGGAGGACTCGGTCACGCAGGTCATCGAGCAGAACATGAAGGGCCTCGACGGCCTGATGTACTTCTCCGCGCAGTCGTCGTCGAACGGCTTCGCCACGATCACCCTGACCTTCGAGAGCGGGACCGACCCCGACATCGCCCAGGTGCAGGTGCAGAACAAGCTGCAGCTGGCGATGCCGCTGCTGCCGCAGGAAGTCCAGCGCCAGGGCGTCAACGTGGCCAAGTCGATGACCAGCTTCCTGCAGGTCGTCGGCTTCGTGTCCGAGGACGGCAGCATGGACGAGATCGACATCGCCGACTACGTCAGCGCGAACATCGTCGATCCGCTGAGCCGCGTGCCGGGCGTGGGCAACATCCACGTCTTCGGCGGCAAGTACGGGATGCGGATCTGGCTGGACCCCAAAAAGCTGCACGCCTACCCGCTGTCTATCCCCGAGGTCACCTCCGCGGTGCGCGCGCAGAACGCGCAGGTCGCGGTCGGCGTGCTCGGCGGCGCGCCGGCGATCGACGGCCAGCAGATCAACGCCACCATCAACGCCCAGGACCGGCTGCAGACGCCGGAGCAGTTCCGCGAGATCATCGTGCGCAGCGAGCCGGACGGCTCGGTGCTGAAGCTCGGCGACGTCGCGCGGATCGAGATGGGCACCGAGACCTACGAGTTCAAGTCGCGCTACAACGGCCAGCCGGCCACCGGCGTCGCGATCTCGATGTCCACCGGCGCCAACGCGCTCGATACCGCCGCCGGCGTCAGCGCGGCCATGGAGCAGCTCGAGCCCTACTTCCCGCCGGGCCTGGTGGCGGTGACCCCCTTCGACACCACGCCGTTCGTGAAGGTGTCGATCAAGGGCGTGGTCGTGACCCTGCTTGAGGCCATCGCCCTCGTGTTCCTGGTGATGTACCTGTTCCTGCAGAACTTCCGCGCCACGATCATCCCCACGATCGCGGTGCCGGTGGTGCTGCTGGGCACCTTCGCCGTGCTCGCCGCGCTGGGCTTCTCGGTCAACATGCTGACCATGTTCGCGATGGTGCTGGCGATCGGCCTGCTGGTCGACGATGCCATCGTGGTGGTCGAGAACGTCGAGCGCATCATGAGCGAGGAGGGGCTTTCCCCGCTCGAGGCCACGCGCAAGTCGATGGACCAGATCACCGGCGCCCTGGTCGGCATCGGCGTGGTGCTGTCGGCGGTGTTCGTGCCGATGGCGTTCATGTCCGGCTCCACCGGCGTCATCTACCGGCAATTCTCGGCCACGATCGTGTCGGCGATGGTGCTATCGGTGATCGTTGCCATCGTGCTGACGCCTGCGCTGTGCGCGACCATGCTCAAGCCGCTGGAAAAGGGCGAGGCGCATGACTCCGGCAACGGCCTGTTCGCGCGCTTCTTCCGCCGCTTCAACAAGGGCTTCGACGCCACCAGCAAGCGCTACCAGGGCGCCGTGCGCGGGCTCCTGGGGCGGCCGTGGAAGGGCATGGCCGTGTTCGCCGCCCTGGTGGTGGTGATGGGCCTGCTCTTCGTGCGCCTGCCCACCGCCTTCCTCCCCGACGAGGACCAGGGCGTGCTGATGGCGATGATCCAGACGCCGGTCGGCGCCACCCAGGAGCGCACGGTCGAGTCGATCGAGCGCCTGGAGAAGCACTTCCTCGAGAACGAGCCGGACGCTGTCGAATCGGTGTTCTCGGTGCAGGGCTTCAGCTTCGCGGGCATGGGCCAGAACACCGGCATGGCCTTCGTCAAGCTCAAGGACTGGGGCGAGCGCGGCGACGCCGATCTCTCCGCAAGCGCCGTGGCCGGGCGCGGCATGGCCGCGCTGAGCCAGGTCAAGGACGCCTTCATCTTCGTGTTCGCGCCCCCGGCGATGCCGGAGCTCGGCGTGGCCAGCGGCTATGCGTTCTACCTCAAGGACAACGCAGGCCTGGGCCACGACGCGCTGATCGACGCGCGCAACCAGCTGCTCGGCATGGCAGGCCAGAGCGGGCTGCTGGCCAACGTGCGCCCCAACGGCCAGGAGGACACGCCGCAGCTGCGCATCGACGTGGACGTGGCCAAGGCCGGCGCCCTGGGCCTGACCCAGGACGCGATCAACGCCACCCTCGCCGCGGCCTGGGGTGGCCAGTACATCGACGACTTCATCGACCGCGGCCGGGTCAAGCGCGTCTACGTGCAGGCCGACGCGCCGTTCCGCATGACGCCGGAGGACTTCAACCTCTGGTCGGTGAAGAACAACGTCGGCGAGATGGTGCCCTTCAGCGCCTTCGGCAGCTCGCACTGGGACTACGGCTCGCCGCGCCTGGGGCGCTACAACGGCGTGCCCGCGGTCGAGATCCAGGGCGAGGCAGCGCCGGGCGTGGCCTCGGGCGTCGCGATGGAGGAGATCGAGCGCCTGGCCGCTCAGCTGCCCGAGGGCTTCGGCATCGAGTGGACGGCGGTGTCGTTCCAGGAGCGCGAGTCCGGTGCGCAGACGCCGCTGCTGTACTCGCTGTCGCTGCTGATCGTGTTCCTGTGCCTGGGCGCGCTGTACGAAAGCAGGACGGGGCCCACCGCGGTCCTTCTGGTGGCCCCGCTGGGCATCCTCGGCGCGGTGCTGGCCAATACCTTCCGCGGCATGGAGCGCGTCGTCTACTTCCAGGTGGCGATGCTCACCACGGTCGGCCTGACCAGCAAGAACGCGATCCTGATCGTGGAGTTCGCCAAGGCCAACGTCGAGCAGGGAATGGAGG
>JAAZHF010000168.1 GCA_012510865.1 Gammaproteobacteria bacterium | reverse complement strand
GACCTGCGCTGGGTCGAGCAGGCGGAACAGCTCGGCACCGGGCACGCGGTGCGGCAGGCGATGCCCGGGGTGCCCGACGGCGCCCAGGTCCTCGTGCTCTATGGCGACGTGCCGCTGATCACGCCCGCGACGCTGCGCCGGCTGCTGGCGGCCGGAGGGCGGCTTGCGGTGCTGGTCGCGGAGGTCGACGACCCGAGCGGCTACGGGCGCATCGTGCGCGATCCCGAGGGCAGGGTCGGCGCCATCGTCGAGGAAAAGGACGCCGACGCCGCGCAGCGCCGCATCGACATCATCAACACCGGCGTGCTCGCGGCCGAATCCACCGCGCTGAAGAACTGGCTGCAGCGCCTGTCCAGCGACAACGCCCAGGGGGAGTACTACCTGACCGACGTCTTCGCCATGGCCGCCGCCGAGTACAGCGCCGCGGAGATGGTCTTCGTCGACGACCCGGTCGAGACCGAGGGCGCCAACGATCCCTGGCAGCTCGCGCAGCTCGAGCGGGCGATGCAGCTGCGGGTGGTGCGCGGGCTGTGCGCCGACGGCGTGCGGTTCGCCGATCCGTCGCGGGTCGACGTCCGCGGCGAAGTGGTGGCGGGGCGCGACGTCGAGATCGACGTCGACGTCGTCCTGGAAGGGCGGGTGGCGCTCGGCGACGGCGTGCGCATCGGGCCCTTCTGCCGCATCCGCGACGCCGAGCTCGGCCCCGGGACCGAGGTGCGCGCGCACTGCGACATCGAGGGCGCGCGCACCGAGGGGGCGGTCGCGGTCGGGCCGTTCGCCCGCATGCGCCCGGGCACCGTCCTCGCCGACGGCGTGCACGTCGGGAACTTCGTCGAGGTCAAGAATTCCGCGCTGGGCGTGGGCAGCAAGGCGAGCCACCTCAGCTACCTCGGCGACGCCGACGTCGGCGCCGGCGTCAACATCGGCGCAGGCACCATCACCTGCAACTACGACGGCGCCAACAAGTCGGTCACCACCATCGGCGACCAGGCCTTCATCGGCTCGAATTCCGCCCTGGTCGCGCCGGTCACGATCGGCCGCGGCGCCACCATCGGCGCGGGGTCGGTCATCACCAGCAACGCGCCCGAGGGCAAGCTCACCGTCGCCCGCGGCCGCCAGCAGACCATCGATTCCTGGAAGCGCCCGACGAAGAAACCGCGCTAGCGTCCGCCGGGGCCGCGACCGGCCCCGCTCAGGCCGGCAGCACCAGCCCCACGCTCAGCCCGCCGCCGTCGCGGTTGGCCAGGGCGATGCGGCCGCCGTGGGCTTCGGCGATCTCGCGGGTCAGCGCCAGGCCCAGGCCGGTGCCGTGCCGCTTGGTCGAATAGAACGGCAGCAGTGCGTTCTCCAGCACCGATTCGTTCATCCCGCTGCCGCGGTCGAGCACGTCCACCCGCCAGCCGTCGGGCAGTCGGCGCAGGGCCAGGCGCACGTCGCGCGCCGCCGAACCCGACTCGTGGGCGTTCTTGAGCATGTTGAGCAGCGCCTGCTCGAGCTGCGCGGGATCGGCGCGCACGTGGCCCTCGACGTGGCCCTCGATGCCGAAGTCGATCTGGCTGCGCAGGCGCTCGAGGAAGGCGCGCCACTCGATCGTCTCCAGCCGGGGTGCCGGCAGCTTGGCGAACCGCGCGTAGTCGCGGATGAAGCCCTCCAGGTGCCGCGCGCGCTCCTCGATCGTCGCCAGGGCCGCCGGCAGGCGGTCGTGCTGGCCGCGACGCAGCAGCTCCGCGCCGGAGTGCGCCAGCGACGCGATCGGCGCCAGCGAGTTGTTGAGTTCGTGGCTGATCACCCGGATCACTTTCTTCCAGACCTGCACTTCCTGGCGGCGCAGCTCGGCGGTGAGCTGCCGGAGCAGGACCAGCTCGTGCCGCCGGCCGTTGAGCCGGAACAGGCGCCGCGAGAGGTGGAAGATGTGCTCGTCGTCGTCCGCGGCGACGGTGAACATGCCGTCGACGCCGCGGGCGAAGGCCTCGCGCATCGCCGCGGGCATCCGCCCGAGCAGCCCCTCGAAGGCGACCCCCTCCAGCTTGCGGCCCTCGCCAAGCAGGCGCCGCGCCGCGAGGTTGCCGAGCACGATGTGCCCGGCCGGGTCGACCAGGACCATCGCCACGGGCGTGTTCTGGACCATCGTGTCCAGCAGCAGCTCGCGCTGCACCAGGCGCAGGCGCTGGTCGCGGAGCGTGTCTCCCAGCGCACGGTGGGCGGCGACCAGCGCCCCGAGCTCACCGCCGCCCTCCCAGGACAGGCCGAAGCTGAAGTCGCCGTCGCGATAGCTCGCGACGCTCCCGGCCAGCGCGCGGAACAGCGAATGCGCGGGCCGCAGCAGGCGGCGCACGTGGTAGACGAGCAGCGGCAGCGGCAGCGCGACCGCGGCGCCCAGCGCCAGCCAGCGCAGCCCGAGCCACTGCCAGAGAAGCAGCGCGATCCCGGCGGACAGCGCCATGTAGGCCAGCGCCAGGAGCGTGAACAAGACGCTCAGGGGCAGGCGCGCGCGGGGCATCAGTCGCGCCGGATCCCGAAGCGGTCCAGACGCCGGTACAGCGCCTGCCGCGACAGCCCGAGGTCCTGCGCCGCCTGCGCGAGCACGCCGCCGCTGCGGGCGAGCGCCGCCTCGCTCGCCTCGCGGTCCGGCTCTTCCCCTGCGGCGGCGGGCGGCGCGCCGGGCGGCGGCAGCCCGAGCGCCGACGCGCCGATCACGCCGTCGGCGCAGAGCAGGGCGGCCCGCTGCACCACGTTGCGCAGCTCGCGCACGTTGCCCGGCCACGGATGGCGGCGCAGCGCCTGCTCGGCATCGCCGCCGAGGCGCCTGCCGGGCGGGAGGAAGTGCCGGGCCAGCGGAAGGATGTCGTCCGGGCGCTCGGCCAGCGGCGCGAGCTTCAGCTCGACCGCGTTGAGCCGGTAGTAGAGGTCCTCGCGGAAGGCGCCTTCGCGGATCATCGCCGGCAGGTTGGCGTTGGTCGCGCTGACCACGCGCACCCTGACCTGGCGCTCGCGGTTCCCGCCCAGGCGCGCGAAGCGCCCGGTCTCCAGCACCCGCAGTAGCTTCACCTGTCCCGCGGCCGGGAGGTTGCCGATCTCGTCGAGGAACAGGGTGCCGCCGTCGGCGACCTCGAACTTGCCCTCGCGCGCCTTGCCGGCGCCGGTGTAGGCACCCGCCTCGGCGCCGAACAGCTCGGCTTCGATCAGGTCGCCGGGGATCGCGCCGCAGTTGAGGGCGACAAAGGGCCCATCCCGGACCAGCGAGTTCGCGTGGACGATCTCGGCCACCTTCTCCTTGCCGCTGCCATTGGGCCCGGTGACCAGCACCGGCAGCTCCGACCGCGCCACCTGGCAGGCCAGCGCCAGCAGCCGCTCGGTCGCCGGGTCGGCATAGACCACGCCCCGCAGGTCGTTGTCGCGCTCCAGCGCGTCGCGCCGCCGGCGCTCGGCGCTGCGGTGGCGCGCCAGTTCGCGGCGCGCCTCGGACAGTTCCAGCAGGTTGCCGACCGAGGACAGCAGCTTGCGGTCGTCCCAGGGCTTGCCCAGGTAGTCCGCCGCGCCGGCCTTGACCAGGTCGACCGCGGATTCGAGGTGGGTCCAGGCCGTCAGCAGGATCACCGGCAGGTCCGGCTCCCGGGCGCGGATCGCGTGGAACAGCGCGATGCCCTCCTCGCCGGACGTGGTGTCGGCGTGGAAGTTCATGTCCTGGATCACCAGGTCGACGTCGCCCTCCCGCAGCCGCGCGAGCCCCTCGTCGGGCGACTGCGCGGCCACGGTGTCGATGTCGTGCAGCGAGAACAGCACCTCCAGCGCGGTGGCGACGGCGGGGTTGTCGTCGATGACCAGGATCGTCGGCATTGGCCGGGGATCATACGCTTCGCGTGGCGACCGCAGGCGGCACCGACGCCGCGCGGCGCGCCGGCCCCAGCACCGCCAGCTGCCCCAGCAGCCACAGCGCCACGGCCCCGACGGGCAGGTAGGCCAGCGGCAGGCGCGGCAGCTCGTAGCGGCCCATCAGCATCTGGTTGATGCCGAAGGCCAGCAGCATTCCGATCACGATGCCGAGGGTCGCCAGCACGAAGTTCTCGGTCTGGAAGTAGCGCAGGATCTGGCCGCGGGTCGCGCCCAGGGCGCGGCGGATGCCGATCTGCTTGCTGCGCTGCTGCACCCAGAAGCTGGCCAGGCCGACGATGCCCAGCGCGGTCACCACCAGCAGCGCGATGCAGACCACGCCCAGCAGCACGATCATGTCCAGGTCGCTGCGGAAGAAGCGGTCGCGCACCTCGGTGTAGGTCTTCTGGTCCAGCACGAGCCGGCTGGCGTCCACCGACTCCAGCGCCGCCACCGCGGCGGCCAGCACCTCGTCGCGCCGCGCGGGATCGGTGACGCGGACCATGTAGGAGGCGCCGCTGGCGTAGTTGTCGCGGATCGGCAGGATCAGCGAATGGGTCATGTCGCCGGTGCCCGCGTCGTTGGGCCGGGCCAGGGCCTCGGCCACGCCGATGATGGTCAGCGGCACCGGGCCGAGGTAGATCGTCCGGCCCAGCGCGTTCTCCCCCGGGAACAGCCGTTCGGCCGTCGCGGCGCTGACGATGGTCGGGCTGGAGAGGGTGCTGTAGTCGGTGACCTGCTCGAGCGCGGTCGCATCCATGAACTCGTCGGGCCGGAAATCGCGGCCGGAACGGAGGCGGATGCCCAGGGTCCGGAGCATGGCTTCGTCGCCCTGGTAGGTGGCGGCGACCAGCGCCGCGCGGTCCTGCTCCGGCGTGAGCGTGATTCCGGAATTCGACGCGCTGCTGGAGAACGGCATCTGGTTGACCATGGTGACGCCGGCCACGCCCGGCACCGCGCGCAGCGCCGCCTTGTCCTCGCGGGTGCGGGCGTCGGCGTTCTCGTCGGGCCCGATGCCGCTCAGGCGGATGACCAGCAGCTCGTCCTCGGCGATGCCGCTGGGCCGGGACACGCTTTCGATGCGCTGGGAGATCAGGAACAGGGCGTTGCAGATGATCGCGCAGCTCAGCGCGATCTCGAGCACGATCAGGCCCGCCGCGGTCTTGTGGCGGAGCAGGGTCGAGAGGATCGGTCGGATGTCCATGCGGGGTCCTTTACTGGGACTTCAGCTGTACGGCCGGGGTGATCTGCATCGCCCGCCACGCCGGCAGCAGGCCGGCGAGCAGGCTGGCGACCAGGGCCAGGGCGAAGGTGGCGAGCAGCATCGAGCCGTCGAGATGGGCGAGGGCGGCGTAGCCGGTGGGCCGCTGGCGCACCGCCCAGAGCCCGAGCAGGGCCAGCCCGAGCCCGAGCACGCCGCCGGCCAGGCCGACGGTGCCGGCCTCGACCAGGCACTGGGTGAAGATGTCGCGGCGCGACGCGCCCAGCGCCCGGCGCACGCCGATCTCGCCGCCGCGGCGCAGGAACTTGGCCAGCAGCAGGCCCACGGTGTTGAGCAGGCAGACCAGCAGGAACCCGAGCGCGAGCCACATCTGCAGGCGGACGTCGCCGGGCACCACCTGGCGGAACTCGAGCCACTCCATGACGTCGCGCAGGCGCACGTTGGGGGCGCGCTCGTAGCGGCCGGCCGCCTTCTGCTGCGCCGAGTAGTTCTCCAGCATGGCCCGGTAGTCGCCGGCCTGCGACGGCGACTCCAGCTCCACCCAGTACTGGATCCACGAACAGGCCGCGTTGACGTCGCGCGGATCGGACACCGGGTCGGTGCCGAAGCAGTTGGTCATGCCGCTGGTGCCGAAGTCCAGGTCCATCGCGGTGGAGAACGGGATGAACACCTGTTCGTCGCGGCCGTAGGCACCGGTGTTGAGGTCGTAGAACTTGGGGCTGAGCGACCAGTCGTCGAGCACGCCGACGATGCGCAGGGACTCGCCGTTGACGCGCAGCTCGCGGCCGGTGCTGTCGGCGCCGGAGAACAGCTTGTCGTTCAGCACGCGGGAGATCACCGCAACCCTCGCGCGCGCGTCGTCGTCGGCGCGGCTCCAGCCCTGCCCGTGCGCGAACGGTGCTTCGAACATCGGGAAGAAGTCGGCGGAGGTGTAGCGCGACTGGTCGACGAAGGGCTTCAGCGTCGACGACCCGGGCTCGATGATCGTGCGCCCGCCGACCATCAGCGCCTGGCGGTGCCCCCGTGCCTGGCGCAGCAGCTCCTCGGCGTCGTAGCGGGTGAGCTGGGTGGCGGGTTCGTCGCCCGGCACCTGCGTGGCCAGCGGCTCGGCGTCGAGCTGGACCAGGAACACGCGGTCGCTCTTGCCGGGGAGCGGATCGCCCGAAAGCACCTTGAACACGGTCAGCGTGGTCATGCTGGCGCCGATGCCGAGCGCGATCGCGAGCACCATGAGCGCGGTCAGGGCCTTGTTGCGCCGGAAGCTGCGCAGCGCCAGCCGGAGATAGTAGGCGAGCATGGCAGCCTCCTCAGGCGCCGGCGGCGGCGTTGGCCGCGGCCTCGGCTTCGACGCGGCGTGCGAGCGAGGCGCGCGCCAGCCCGGGCTCCAGCGAGAGGTCGGTGGCCATGCCGTCGACGATGTGGACGTTGCGGTGCGCGCGCGCGGCCAGCTCCGGGTCGTGGGTCACCATCACGATCGTGGTGCCCTGCTGGTTGATGTCCTCCAGCAGCTCCAGCACGCTGCGCGCCATCTGCGTGTCGAGGTTGCCGGTCGGTTCGTCGGCGAGCAGCAGGCGCGGGCTGCCGGCGATGGCGCGCGCGATGGCGGCGCGCTGCTGCTGGCCGCCGGAGAGTTCGGCGGGGAAGTGCTTCATGCGCGAGCCCAGGCCGACCATGCCCAGCGCATCCTCGATCCGCAGCTTGCGCTCGTTGGCCGGCATCCCGCGATAGCGCAGCGGCACGTCGACGTTGTCGAACAGGTTGAGGTCGGGGATCAGGTTGAAGCCCTGGAAGATGAAGCCGATCTTCTGGTTGCGCAGCCTGCTGCGCTGGTTGTCCGACAGCCCGCGCACGTCCTCGCCGTCGAGCCTGAACTCGCCGCCGGTGAAGGTCTCGAGCAGGCCCGCGATGTTGAGGAAGGTGGTCTTCCCGGAGCCCGAGGGGCCGGTGACGGCGACGAACTCGCCTTCCCTGACGCGCAGGTCGAGCGAGCGCAGCG
>JAAZHF010000167.1 GCA_012510865.1 Gammaproteobacteria bacterium | reverse complement strand
GTTGGAGAGTGGGCGTTGCGATAGTTGGATCGTCGTTCAGTCCATCAACATTGGTGACAACCAGTTTGATGCCACCTTGTTTTGCAAAGATGCAGGATCGTGGACAAAAGTTGTTCGTGAGGAAGCAGCTGATCGTCTAAATGTTGATGCACCTGACGCAGCAGTCCTGAGTGGAGTGTTGTCTTCATTCGACGACAACATCATCGTTGACGCGGATTGTGATGCCATTCTTGACGCAACGTCCGTATATGTTTCCGTGTTCAATGGCACGAAGGTGTTTCGGTACGCTGCTTATGCCCCGCAACACATTGTGGGTGGGTGCAGGGATTCAACTTCTGCTCGAAAAGTTGCCACAGACATCGATCTTCTACGAGAGAGCATCGATGGTGGGAGATGATGAGTCGCTCCATTGGTAACACACGAGGCCTGCATCTCTGAGTGCCTTGTCGCTAGTTTGGGGTTGACGTTGCAGCGCGCTGGTCGTCATCCATCGGGGGTCAGTCGGCCTGCGGCCGCCTGAACATAACGCTGCGTTACGCAAACCGCCGGGCTGTCACGGCGCTTGCGTGGCTGCAGTGAGCCGGGTGTGCTTGCAGGCAAGCGCCGCGCCAGCCCGGCGCTTCGCGTAACAAGCGTTCATGTCTTGCGCCCCCGGAAGAGCCACATCAACCAACAGTAGGCGTGGCAGCGTGTGCTGCGCACACCCAACCACGGCATGGTGTGCGCGCCGCTACGCGTCGCGCCGCCTTCGGCTGCACCGTGGGTTGCGCGTGGAGTGCCTTCCATCGCTTCGGCCAGTGATCGGCCACGCGCCGGTCAGCAGGGAGGAAGTGATCGACGCCGGCCGGCGACGTCGCCCTGGGCGCGATCGCGGCACCTTGGTCATCCCCGAAGCGACATCGTCGGGGCGCTGCCCCGACACCCCGTTCGGCGCCGCCCCTTTTTCCTGCGGACCTGGTGGTCGCCGGAGCCGACGAGCGATCCCGGCTGAAGCCGAACCGGCCAATCGGGACGCGGAGATCTGCTTGCCGATCCGGAGCCAGGGCGCTTGACCTGCGCGCCTGTGGGGGCGAAAAAGGGCATCAAGGGATTTTTGGCCGGATGGCAGGAGGTGCTTCAAGGGCGTTTTCCGCTGCAGGCCGCACCGCGTCTAGGGTTGATCGCAGTTGGAAGCGGAACCCGCGTCGGGTCAGAGTGTTCAGCGCTATTACGACCCACAGATCGGAAGGTTCTTATCCGTTGATCCAGTGACGGCCTATAGCAATCCTGTTGCCGGGTTTAACCGGTATCGATACGCCGCCAACAATCCGTATAAGTTCATTGATCCGGATGGCCAGGCTGACATCGTATTTTTTCAGAGGGATGAAGGGCTTGCAGTCACAGCTCGCCGCTTTGATATTCCAGGATGGTTTACAGCGATGGGGCACGCCGGCGTTATCCCAGGCGACCCGGATCTAAAGTTCCGTGATGATCGTATGTCGGACAAAATCTTCACGGGAGAACGTCTGACGGTCAATCGCTTGGTTGAAGAAATTAGGCTCGGAGGTTTTGACGCCAAGAATGATAGGGGCGTTTTTCTCGGGCAGTGTTCAGTTGGTGGTCTAGCCATCGATGCTGCTAGGCAGTTGGGCGTTCCGGTAATGGCTTCAGAAGGATTTGTGCGTACAGTGCCTAACAACACTTCTGGGCCGATAACCTATACATCGAACTCCGAAAGGGATGGTTCTGGGAAGGCGATGACGTTCAATGTGTACACGCCTGACGGGAATATAAGTCGTAGCTATTCGAGCATCACGATGAGAGCGGATGGGTCTGTCTGGGGGCGTCAGGCCACCCCAGAGACTGGTACCCGCATACGGAAAGAAGAGAAGATCAAATGAGAACCGCGAAGCAAGTGAAGTTTGTGTCGACTACTCTGTTCTGCTTCGTTGGCCTGCTGGCTTGCACTAACTCGAGCGGACAAATGCAAAGTGATGGCGATGCTGACGATTCTGCTAGATACGATTGCGTCAGTTACGGTGAGAAGTATTTCATTTTCGATCAGCTAGACTTGGATAAGGCAGATCAGGCAATAAGCGGTGATGTAAGTGCATCGTGGGAGATAGTTGCTCAATTGCTTTCACTAGGAGGAGATGGCGCCCGCGACCCATTGCATGCCTGTCAAATCCAGTTCTGGGCTGATGTTTCGGCACAAAACGGGAGCCTTTCTGCTGCGTACGAATTGGCATTGATGCCGGAGGCCGAAAATGCATATCGCTGCCGCAGATCAAAGTACTGGGCCAGGGTGGTGCTTTCTCGACTTGATGAATTTGAGCAAGAGGCACTACGTGATGCAGACTCGGAACTGGTTCAGAGATCATTGAATGGCAGGCGCGAGCAGATGAAGCAATCTTTGGCCAAGAGATGCCCGGACTTTTGATCTTGGAACTCGCGTAGAGCGGGGCTCGAACCGCGCGGATGGCGTTTCGCCATGAAACGCATGGCCCGCGTTGCGGGTCATGTCGTTGTTGAGGTTGTGGTCGTTACGGTTGGCGTCCGGCTTTCGCCAACAGCGAGTCCAGCACCTCGCTCACCATCTTCTGCTTGGCCTTGGGTAGCTGACTGATTCGCTCCAGCTGCTGTTGCAGCTTCGGTGCTGGCCCACGCTTGCCGGCAGGCCGTCGTCCAGGCGCCCAGCCTGGTGGCCTTCCGGGAGCGGCCGCTGTCGGGAAGCACGGAGACGCTGAAGTACCAGCACACCGACGCGCTGGGGTCGTCGCTGGCGGTGACGAATGCGGCGAAGACGCTCATCGGAAGCAGCGAGTACGAGCCGTACGGGCAGGTGGTGAACAAGGCGTTGCAGGACGGACCGGGATACACGGGGCATGTGCTGGATGCGGCCACGGGGCTGAATTACATGCAGCAGCGCTATTACAATCCGGACATCGGAAGGTTCCTCTCGGTGGATCCGGTGACGGCGTTAAGCAACCCTGTGGGGATGTTCAATCGCTACAAGTACGCAGCGAACAATCCTTATCGATTTGTTGATCCGGACGGGCGGCAGGAGAAAGAAGAAAAGGAGAGGCAGCGCACGGACCTCAGGTCAATGGCAAGCCACCCTGGTGCAGGAATGGCGATCAGCGGGGTGCCGGCAGCAACCACTTCGGGATCAAGTGTTAATGGGAGCAGTGGTAAGAGTCAGTCCGGATCCAGCTATCCCTCGAATCAAGTAGGTAGTAGTGAGCGTAAAGAGGGTGAATCGGAGGAGGATTTCGTCGTGCGTGCGGGTGACGAATTGCGACGTCTGCGCGATTCGAGCGGACATGAATACTGCACTCGCGCATGTCCGTCCGGGATAGTGCCAATTTACACATCAGGAAGTCACGTGGTATGTGCTCAACCGTCTGGGTGCGGTGGGCCGAGCATTCATATCCACGGTAAAGACAACTTCAAGGTAAATGCGATTGACAATGCATATATGAAGTTGCAAGGATGGCATAGATACAGTGTAGGAGATAGAGGGCCGGGTCAGTCACAAGACAGTTTCTCTGATGCTGACTACCGAAGTGGTCCGGGCTATTTGATAGGTGATAGGGCAATCTACTATCAAGAAGGGCGTGGGACCAACAAGACAATTCACGAGCACCCCAAAGAATGAAGACTATTATTTTTGTGGCTGTTGGATGGCTGGTTGGAGTAACCACCTCTCATGCAGCTGCGCCTCTTGAGATCGAATTGCGGAGTGCGGTTTTCTCCTCAATCGATGGTGACTCTTATGCTGTCACCTTGGCTGGTTCTGTTGCTTATATTGATGTGAACGAACCGGCAACTGGGACAGCTAGGCTCCAGGTGCAGCTCCGTGCCCGCGCTTAAAATGGATTCTTCTGGAGTTGCCGAGGATCGTGTCACTGTTGGTCCGAGTCAGGGTGAAAGGATTTTGCTACTCCAGTTTTCGGTCATAAGGAGTGGTGAGGATGCATTGGGGAATTTCCCCACTGATCGATATGAGCTGAGGCTCGTAGGTCGTTCACGCACATGCGAGCTGTCTGTTTTCGATGATGACGGGAACTCGATTGGCGAATCGAGGTGCAGTATCCCAGCGAATTAACCTGCGCAAGGCGGAAAGTAGCTTTCTGGCATGTTCTCCAGCCAGGAAGTTCCATGAAGAAGTCCCGTTTCACCGAGACCCAAATCGTCTGCATCCTCAAACAGGCCGACGCCGGCCGATGTATGCCGAGCTGGCTCGACAACGCGGCGATGAAGGAGTTGATCGCAAAAAGAACTGTAGGGCCGGAGCAGAAGCTCGACGCCGTGCGGTACTTGGTCGAGGTGCACGCGCGGCCTCTGCGCCAGTCCTGTGAGTGCGTGGGGTTGTCACGGGCGGCCTGGTGCCAGCCGCCGCTGCACTGGACGGTTCTGGATGCCGAGATCATCGTGGCCCTGGCTGAGCTGGTCGAGCATCGCCCGCGCCGCGGCATCGCAAGTACTGGTGGCTGCTCGAGTACAATGAGTAGCGTCCCATGACTCGCTTGGCTACCTGACGCCGGCCGAGTACCGCCAAGCTGCCGAAGGTTCTACTTTTGAAATGTCTGCTTGACGGGGAAGCTTACGACGCCAGTGCGCGCTGGGCCGCGTCGCGGATGAAGGCCAGCAGCGAGGCCAGGCCGTTGCTGCGGGTCGGCGAGAGATGCTTGGCCAGGCCGATGTCCGCGATGTAGGACGCATCGGTGTCGAGGATCTCGCGCGCGCTGCGGCCGGAGTACACGCGCAGCGCCAGGTAGACCAGGCCGGAGACGATGGCCGAGTCGCTGGCGGCGGCGAAGTCCAGGCGCGCGGCGTCGCCCGAGGGCACGATCCAGACCATCGACTGGCAGCCGTGCAGGCGGTGGGCCTCGGTGCGGAACTCGTCGGGGAATTCCGGCAGCTTGCGGCCGAGGTCGATCAGGTACTGGTAGCGCTCGGACCAGTCGCCGAAGAAGGCGAACTCGTCGCGGATCGCTGCCTGGGCCTCGGCGGCGCTGGGTTCGAGCGGGAAGGGCGTGGCGGTGTCCATGGATCAGCCTCGCTTCCAGCGTACGCCCTGGGGCGTGTCCTCGAGGAGAACGCCCTCGGCCGCCAGTTGCTCACGGATGGCGTCGGCGCGGGCGAAGTCGCGGGCCTTCTTGGCCGCGCCGCGTTCGTCGACCAGTGCCTGGATGCGGGCGTCATCGTCGCCGGAGGCGCCGCGTGCGAACCAGGCCGCCGGGGCCTGCTGCAGCAGGCCCAGGGCGCGGCCGCCGGCGCGCAGGCTCGCGGCCAGCGTGGCCAGTGCCTGCAGCTGCCCCTCGCCGGAGGCTTCGTCCCGGGCGACGCCGCTGCGCAGCGCCCGTGCATTCCCGGCGATCGCGGCGAGTTCAGCCAGTGCCTGCGGGGTGTTGAGGTCGTCGTCGAGCGCGGCTTCGATGGCGTCGGGGATCGCGACGCGGGCGGCGTCGACCGCCGTCGCGCCGCGCTCCGCCAGCAGCGCATCGACGTCGCGCAGGGTCCCGTACAGCCGGTCCAGCGTACGCACGCTCTGCTCCACCAGGCCGTCCGACCAGTCCAGCGGCTGCCGGTAGTGCGCCGACATCAGCGCATGGCGCAGCGCTTCCGGCGGATGCCTGCGCACCAGGTCGTGCACTTTCTCGATGTTGCCCACGGACTTCGACATCTTGGCGCCGCCGAAGTTGAGCATGCCGTTGTGCAGCCAGAAGCGCGCGAAGGGCGCGCCGCCGTGGGCGCACTCGCTCTGCGCGATCTCGTTCTCGTGGTGCGGGAACTGGAGGTCGACGCCGCCGGCGTGGATGTCGATGGTCTCGCCGAGGTGGGCGGCGGCCATCGCCGAGCACGCGATGTGCCAGCCCGGGCGGCCGCGGCCCCAGGGCGAATCCCACCCGGGAAGCTCGCCGGTGGAGGGCTTCCAGAGCACGAAGTCGCCCGGGGCGCGCTTGTAGGGAGCGACGTCGACGCGGGCGCCGGCCAGCATGTCGTCGGGATCGCGGCGCGAGAGCTTGCCGTAGCCTTCGAAACTGGCCACCGAGAACAGCACGTGGCCTTCGGCCGCGTAGGCGATCCCGCTTTCGATCAGCGTTTCGATCATGGCGATGATCTCGGCGATGTGGGCGGTGGCCTCGGGCTCGATGTCCGGCGGCGCCACGCCCAGCGCCGCCATGTCCTCGCGGTAGGCGGCGGCGAAGCGGCCGGTGATGGCCGAGATCGGCACCCCCTGTTCGGCGGCGGCGGCGTTGATCTTGTCGTCGACGTCGGTGATGTTGCGGGCGTAGGCCAGGGTCCCGAAGCGGCGGCGCAGCATGCCGGCCAGCACGTCGAACACCACCGGACCGCGCGCGTTGCCGATGTGGACGTAGTTGTAGACGGTCGGGCCGCAGACGTACATGGTCGTGCGGGCGGGGTCGCGGGGCTGGAATTCCTCCATCCGCCGGCTGAGGCTGTTGAAGAGTCTGAGGGTCATTTCGGGAGCCGCGGGGCCAGCCGTCGATTCTACCGGCGGGGGGCCGTGACAGCCACGATTCAGGCGCCTGGGGCGGCCAGCGCCTACACTTCGCCTTCGCCATGCTTCCCTACCTGCCCGCAAAGCGGTGGCTGCCGCTGCTGCTCCTGGCGCCTGCGTCCGCGGCGGCGCCGGCGTGGGCGCAGCACACGGTGATCCAGGCCGAGAACGTCCGCTACGAGTACGCGCAGGTGCTGCGCGTCGAGCCGGTGTTCCAGACGCTGCGCGCCACCAGCATGGTCGAGCGCTGCGAGCAGTCCAGCCTGGTGGAACCGGCCGAAGGCGAGGAGAGGAGTGGCCTGTCGCGGGTGGTCGGGGCCGTGCGCGACGTGCTGGCGCCCGGCCGTCGCGACGGTGCGGCGGAGGCGGACGCGAGGGACGGTGAGGGCGAGGACTGCCGCATGGTGCCGGTCGAGCGCGAGTTCCGCCGCCCCATCGCCTATGACGTCGACTACGTGGTGCGCGGGGTGAAGTACCGCTCGCGGCTTCCGGGCGACCCCGGCAACCGGCTGCGGGTCAAGGTGGCGGTCACGCCGGTGGTGCCGGGCAGCGGCGAGTGAAGGACCGGCGGGGTGCTTGCCGCCGGCCGTTCCGCATGGGAAGATTGCGGCAATGCAGCACGCCCGCGCCACCGTCCATGGCCTCCTGACCTCCGCCCGCATGGCGGCTGGCATGACCTCGCGCGCGCGTCGACCGGAAGCCCACATCCCCCAGGGTTAGGCCGGCCAGCGCCCGTGTTCCATCGTCCGAAGCCCGGCCCGCGCCGGGTTTTTTCGTTTCCGATTCCATGGACTCCGCCATGACCACTTCGCCGCAGCATTTCCTCAACACCCAGGACTGGAGCCGGGGCCGCCTCGATGCCGTGCTCGCCGAGGCCGCGCGCCTCAAGCGCGAGCCCCTGGGCGATGCGCTCAGGGGCAAGTCGATCGCGCTGGTGTTCTTCAATCCGTCGATGCGCACGCGCACCAGCTTCGAGCTGGGGGCCTTCCAGCTGGGCGCGCACGCGGTGGTGCTGCAGCCGGGCAAGGACGCCTGGCCGATCGAGTTCGACCTGGGCACCGTGATGGACGGCGAGGCCGAGGAGCACATCGCCGAGGTGGCGCGCGTGCTCAGCCAGTACGTGGACATGATCGGGGTGCGCGCCTTCCCGAAGTTCGTCGACTGGTCGGTGGACCGCGAGGACCGGGTGCTGAAGGGCTTCGCGAAGTACGCCACGGTGCCGGTCATCAACATGGAGACCATCACCCATCCCTGTCAGGAGCTGGCGCACGTGCTGGCGCTGCAGGAGCATTTCGGCACCAGCGACCTCCGCGGGAAGAAGTACGTGCTGACCTGGACCTACCACCCGAAGCCGCTCAACACCGCGGTGGCGAACTCGGCGCTGACCATCGCCACGCGCATGGGCATGGACGTGACCCTGCTGTGCCCGACCCCGGAGTACGTGCTCGACGGGCGCTACATGGGCTGGGCCGAGGCCAACGTCGCGGAGAGCGGCGGTTCGCTCACCGTCAGCCACGACATCGAGTCCGCCTATGCCGGCGCCGACGTGGTCTACGCCAAGAGCTGGGGCGCGCTGCCGTACTTCGGCGACTGGGGCCCCGAGAAGCCGATCCGCGACCGGTACCGCCACTTCATCGTCGACGAGGCGAAGATGGCGCTCACCAACGACGGCGTCTTCAGCCACTGCCTGCCGCTGCGGCGCAACGTCAAGGCGACCGACGCGGTGATGGACTCGCCGCGCTGCATCGCCGTGCAGGAAGCCGGCAACCGCCTGCACGTGCAGAAGGCGGTGATGAAGGCCCTGGCCGGCCGCTGAACCCGCCGATCCCTCCCCACAACCCTGTAGGAGCGGCCATGGCCGCGATCACTCCAACAAGCGCCGCGATCCCTCCAACAGGAGCCGCGATCGCTCCGAGTGTAGAAGCGATGGCTCCGGGCAGAACGTTCTTCGCGGCTGTAGCCGCTCCTACATGGCCTATCGAGACCCCACTGACATGACCGCTGCGACCGAATCCAGAGACATCGTCCTCGCCTTCTCCGGTGGCCTCGACACCAGCTTCTGCGTGCCGTGGCTGAAGGAGCGCGGCTGGACCGTGTACACCGTGTTCGCCGACACCGGCGGCGTCGACGCCGCGGAACGCGAGGCGATCGAGCGGCGCGCGGAGGAGCTGGGCGTGGCCAGCCACCTGACCATCGACGGCGGCCCGGCGATCTGGGAGGGCTTCGTGAAGCCCTTCGTGCACGCCGGCGAGGCTTACCAGGGCCAGTACCCGCTGCTGGTCTCCGACCGCTACCTGATCGTCGACGCCGCGCTGGCGCGCGCGAAGGACCTCGGCACGAACGCCATCGCCCACGGCTGCACCGGCATGGGCAACGACCAGGTGCGCTTCGACCTCGCGGTGAAGGCGAGCCCCCATCCAACGTGCAGCGGCTGGCGCATCGTGGCGCCGATCCGCGAGATCCAGAAGGAGCACACCCAGACCCGCGCCTACGAGCAGGCCTACCTGGAGGAGCGCGGCTTCGGCGTGCAGTCGCGGCAGAAGGCCTACACGATCAACGAGAACCTCCTGGGCATCACCATGTCCGGCGGCGAGATCGACCAGTGGGAAGCCCCGGGCGAGGGCGCCCGCGGCTGGTGCGCGCCGCGCGCGGCGTGGCCGGTCGAGCCGCTTCAGGTCGCGGTGCGCTTCGTCGGCGGCGAGGCCGTGGCGCTGGACGGCGAGGAGATGCCGGGTGCGAAGCTGCTGGCCCGGCTCAACACCATGTTCGCGCAGTACGGCGTGGGCCGCGGCATCTATACCGGCGACACCACTATCGGCCTCAAGGGCCGCATCGTGTACGAGGCACCGGGCCTGGCCGCGCTCCTGGCCGCGCACCGCGCGCTGGAGGAGGCCGTGCTCAGCAAGCAGCAGAACCGCTTCAAGCCCGAGGTCGGCCGCAAGTGGGTGGAGCTGGTGTACGAGGGCTTCTTCCACGATCCGCTGAAGACCGATCTCGAGGCCTTCCTGGCCTCGTCGCAGCGCATGGTGAACGGGGAGGTCGTGCTCGAGACCCGCGGCGGCCGCGTCGACGCCGTGGCGGTGCGCTCGCCGCACATCCTCAACGCCAGTGGCGCCACCTACGCGCAGTCGGCCGACTGGGGCGTGGCCGAGGCCGAGGGCTTCATCAAGCTGTTCGGCATGAGCAGCACGCTGTGGGCCGAGGTCAACCGGTCGTGACCGGATTCCCTCGCAGCCACCCCTGTAGGAGCGGCTACAGCCGCGATCCAACCCCGGTCGCGGCTATTGCCGCCGCGATCGCGGCCATCGCCGCCCCGATCGCGGCTGTAGCCGCTCCTACAGGGGGGGCGTCGCGGTGATTGACGGGGTCCTGGAGCACCTGGCGGCGCTGGTCGCGTTCGATACGCGCAATCCGCCGCGGGCGATCGGCACCGGCGGGATCTTCGATTACATCCGCGCCCGGCTGCCGGGTTTCGAAGTGGTCGTCACCGACCACGGCGCAGGCGCGGTGTCCTTGTTCGCGCGCCGCGGCCATCCGTCGCTGCTGTTCAACGTGCACCTCGATACCGTGCCGGACTCGCCGGGATGGAGCGCCGATCCGCACGTGCTGCGGATCGAGGGTGATCGCGCCATCGGCCTGGGGGCCTGCGACATCAAGGGCGCGGCCGCGGCGCTCATCGCCGCGGCGAATGCGGTGGACGGCGACGCCGCGTTCCTGTTCACCAGCGACGAGGAGGCGAACGATCCGCGCTGCATCGCCGCCTTCCTGGCCGGGGACCACGGGTTCCGCCAGGTGCTGGTGGCCGAACCGACCGGCTGCGAGGCGGTGCTGGCCCACCGCGGGATCGCCGCGGCCCAGCTGCGTTTCCACGGCGAGGCCGGCCACGCCTCGGGTGCGCGGGCGCTGTCGTCAAGCGCCGTGCACAAGGCCATGCGCTGGGGCGCGGATGCGCTGGCGCTTGCCGCGCGGGAGGCGCACGAGCGTTTCGGCGGCCTCACCGGCCTGCGCTTCAACATCCGCCGGGTGGAGGGCGGGATCAAGGCCAACGTGATCGCGCCCGCGGCCGAGGTGCGCTTCGGTTTCAGGCCGCTGCCCTCGCACGACGTCGGGCAGCTGCACGCGCGCTTGGCTGCGCTGGCGCCGGAAGGCAGCGACTACGTCGCCACCTTCCACGGCCCGGCGCTGCCGGCCGGAGCCACCGCCGCCGCCGAGGAACGCCGCCTGGCCGCTCGCGACTTCGCCGAAGGCCTGGGCCTGCCGATCGGCAACGCCGTCGATTTCTGGACCGAGGCCTCCCTGTTCTCCGCCGCCGGCCTCGACGCCGTGGTCTACGGCCCCGGCCACATCGCGCAGGCCCACGCCGCCGACGAATGGGTCTCGCTCGAGCAGCTGCGGACCTATGCCGGGGCCGTGG
>JAAZHF010000166.1 GCA_012510865.1 Gammaproteobacteria bacterium | reverse complement strand
GTGGTAGACGGGCCGGCCCTTGTAGGAGAAGCGGGTGGTGCCGTCGGGCATCACGCCCTTGCCCTGGGTGGCGCGCACGGCGACGCACAGGTTGGTCTTGCCGCTCCTGCAGAACAGGCACTCGCCGCACTCGGCGGTGTAGAGAGGGATCACGTGGTCGCCGGGCTTGACGCTGGTGACGCCCTCGCCGACTTCCACCACGATGCCGGCGCCCTCGTGGCCCAGCACCGCCGGGAACACGCCCTCGGGATCGTCGCCGGAGAGCGTGAACGCATCGGTGTGGCAGAGCGCGGTGTGGGTGATCTTCACCAGCACCTCGCCCTTCTTCGGGCCCTCGAGGTCGAGTTCGACGATCTGCAGCGGCTTTCCGGCTTCGAAGGCGACGGCGGCGCGGGTCTTCATGGCGTGGCTCCTGGATGGCTGTGCGTGGGGTCGCGGCGCGCGGGCCGCGGAGGGATCTACTTGAGGTACGAACGGATCAGCCCGGTCATTTCGGCGACGCGCGCGTCGCGCTCGGACTGCTCCGCCGCCGGCTGCCCGAACTGTTCGCGCAGGTGCGATTCAAGCACCTCGCTCATCAGGCCGTTGACGGCACCGCGGATGGCGGCGATCTGCTGCAGCACGGGCGCGCAGTCGGCCCCCGCCTCCAGCGCCCGCTCCAGCCCTTCGCACTGGCCGCGGATGCGGCGGATGCGGGCGAGGACCTTCTTCTTTTCCTCGGGGGAGTGCGGCATGGCAGGACCGGCCGTGATAGTGGGGGGGAGTATAGCACCGCAGCCGCTTAACATCCTGCGCCACATACTCGCGGGCCCGGCCAACGACACCCACCCACCCCAGGATCACGCCATGAAGACCTTCAACGTCGGCTATCTGATCGGCAGCGCCGCGAAGGAATCGATCAACCGGAAGTTCGCCCACGCGCTGTTCAAGCTCGCTCCCGAGGGGCTGGCATTCAAGGAAATCTCCTGGCGCGATCTGCCGATCTACAGCTACGACTACGACGCCGACTATCCGCAGGCCGGACGCGACTTCAAGAAGGCCATCGAAGCGTCGGACGCGATCCTGATCGTGACCCCGGAGTACAACCGCTCGGTCCCCGGAGGGCTGAAGAACGCCATCGACTGGGCCAGCCGCCCCTGGGGCACGAACTCCTTCGCCAACATCCCCTCGGGCGTGATCGGCACGTCGCCGGGCGCGATCGGCACCGCCATCGGGCAGCAGCACCTGCGCAGCATTCTCGGCTTCCTCAATTCGCCGCAGATGAACGCCCCCGAGGCCTACATCCAGTTCAAGGACGGGATGATCAACGACGCCGGCGAGATCGCCGACGCATCGACCGCGGAGTTCCTGCGCAACTACCTCAAGGACTTCCACCAGTTCGTGACCCGGGTGCTGACCGTGCTCCCGCGCGGAGCCGGCTGAGGCGCCTCTCAGCGCAGCAGCAGCACGGGGATCCGGCTGCTGCGCAGCAGGGTGGAGGTGGTGCTGCCGACGATCAGCTGGCGGATGCGCGAGTGCCCGTAGGCGCCCATCACCAGCAGGTCGGCGCCGATGGCCTCGGCGTGCAGGCCGATCGCTTCCTGCGGGTCGCCGTGCACGACGCGGCCCGCGGCCTGCGCGCCGGACGCGCGCAGCGTCTCCAGCGCCCAGGCCAGGCTGGAGCCCGCGGCCCCGTCGTCGCCGACCGTCACCACGCGGATGTCCAGGCCCGCGAACAGCGGGCTGCGCGCGACCCATTCCAGGCCGCGGCGGGTGGTGGCGCTGCCGTCGAAGGCGACCAGCACCCGGCCGATGTCGGCGAAGCCGCGCGAGGCGCCCAGCAGCGGCCGGCCGGTCGCGCGCACCACGCGCTCGAGCTGGCTGCCCATGCGCGCCTTGCCGAACTCGGACTGCTCGCCGCGGCGGCCGACCACGAACAGGCCGACGTCCGGCTCGGCTTCGCGGAAGGCGTCCACCAGCGCGCCGCGCCGCAGCTGGATCCGCGGTACGACGCCGTGCCCGCTGGCGGCCAGGGCGGCCGCCTGCTGCAGCAGCATCCGCCCCCGCTCGGCGCCCGCCAGCTTGCCGGCGGCCTCCAGCAGCCCCGGCTCGTCGAGCAGGACCGTGGCCGGATCGACCTCGAGCTCCCCGCCCTCGTCGCGGTCCGCGGCGCGGCGCTCCACCACGTGCAGGCAGGCCATCGGCGCCGACAGCCGGCTCGCCGCCCACGCGGCGTGGCGGCACACGCTCTGCGTGTACAGCGAGGCGTCGAGCGCGGCCAGCACCTGGCCGGCGGGGGCGTCCATCGGTGGCGCGGGCGCCGGCATGGGGTGCCGCTCAGCCCTTCGCCGGCAGCAGCGCGTCGTCGATCGCGCGGGCCTTCCGATAGGCCGGCCGCGCGCGCAGGC
>JAAZHF010000165.1 GCA_012510865.1 Gammaproteobacteria bacterium | reverse complement strand
TGGGGCAGCAATCACATCCGCTACCTTCTGCCCGGCTTCACGCTGCGCCTGACCAGCGACATCCCGGTGCGGATGGTGCGCGAGGCCCTGGCCTTCGAACTCGACGGCGAGCGCCACCTGGTGCTCGGCCCGGACGAGACCCTGACCGAGTCCGTCCAGGGCTTCGCCCGCAACGCCGAACGCCTCACCCTCGAGTACTGGCGCGAGTGGTCGCGCTACCTGTCGATCCCGCTGGACTGGCAGGACGCGGTGATCCGCAGCGCCATCACCCTCAAGCTGTGCCAGTACGAGGAGACCGGCGCCATCGTCGCCGCCATCACCACGTCGATCCCGGAGGCGCCGGGTAGCCAGCGCAACTGGGACTACCGCTACTGCTGGCTGCGCGACTCGGCCTTCGTGGTGCGCGCGCTCAACCGCCTGGGCGCCACCCAGACCATGGAGGCCTACCTGCGCTACGTGCTCAACCTCGCCACCGGCGAGGACGGGCTGCAGCCGCTGTACGGCATCGGCTTCGAGGCAAGGCTGGAGGAACACGAGGTCCCGGCGCTGGCCGGCTACCGCGGCATGGGCCCGGTGCGCCGCGGCAACCTGGCCTGGGTGCAGAAGCAGCACGACGTGTACGGCAGCGTGGTGCTGGCGGCGACCCAACTGTTCTTCGACCAGCGCCTGGTCCGGCCCGGCGACGCCCGCGCCTTCCAGCGCCTGGAGCCGCTGGGCGACCGCGCCTGGGCGCTGTACGACCAGCCCGACGCCGGGATCTGGGAATTCCGCGGCCGCGCCGAGGTGCACACCTATTCCAGCGTGATGTGCTGGGCCGCCTGCGACCGGCTGGCGCGCATCGCCGCGCACCTGGGGCTGGCGCCGCGCGCCGCGCACTGGCGCGCCCGCGCCGACGCCATGCGCGAGGCGATCCTGGAGCGCGCCTGGGACGCCGACGCCGGCCACTTCGTCGAGTCGGCGGAAGGCCGGCGCCTGGACGCGAGCCTGCTGCTGCTGGCCGACCTCGGCTTCATCGACGCCCACGACCCGCGCTTCGTCGCCACCGTCGACGCGATCGGCACCCAGCTGCGCCGCGGCACCTCGCTGTTCCGCTACATCGCGCCCGACGACTTCGGGCATCCGGAAACCAGCTTCACCATCTGCAGCTTCTGGTACATCGACGCGCTGGCCGCCATCGGCCGCGTCGAAGAGGCCCGGCAGCAGTTCGAAAGCCTGCTCTCGCGCCGCAACCACCTCGGCCTGCTCTCCGAGGACATGGCCTTCGACGACGGCGAGGCCTGGGGCAACTTCCCGCAGACCTATTCCCACGTCGGCGTGGTGATGACGGCGATGCGGCTGTCGCGACCGTGGTCGGCGGCGACCTGACATGGCCCGCCTGGTCGTCGTCTCCAACCGCGTCACCCTGCCCGACGAAAGCCGCGCCGGCGGGCTCGCGATCGCGCTGCGGGCGGCGCTCGCCGAGCGCGGCGGGCTGTGGTTCGGCTGGAGCGGCAAGCGCGTGCGCGAGACTTCCGGCGAGATGCACGAACTCGCCGACGGCGACACCCGCTACGCGGTGATGGACCTGTCGCAGCGCGACTTCGAGGACTACTACAGCGGCTTCGCCAACCGCACGCTGTGGCCGCTGCTGCACTTCCGCATGGACCTGGTGGACTACTCGCGCGAGACCTGGGCCGGCTACCGGCGCGTGAACGCGCTGTTCGCCGCCCGCCTCGTGCCCTACCTGGGCAAGGACGACATCGTCTGGATCCACGACTACCACCTGATCCCGCTCGCGCAGCGCCTGCGCGAGCGCGGCATCGGCAACCGCATCGGCTTCTTCCTGCACACGCCGATGCCCTCGTCGGACCTGCTGGCGGCGCTGCCGCACCACCGCGAACTGTTCGACGCGCTCTCGTCCTACGACCTCGTGGGGTTCCAGACCCGGCGCGACCTCGAGCGCTTCCAGGACTACACCCGCCTGTACGGCGGCGGCCGGGTGGTCGCCGACGGCGTGATGGAGACCGCCGACGGCCGGCGGATCCACGGCGGCGCCTTCCCGATCGGCATCGACGTGCCGACCATCGCCCGGCAGGCCGAGCGCGCGATGCGCCGCCTGCCGGTGCGGCGCCTGCAGGAAAGCCTGGGACGGCGGGCGCTCGCGATCGGCGTCGACCGGCTCGACTACTCCAAGGGCCTGCCCGACCGCTTCCGCGCCTTCGAACGCCACCTCGAGCGCCATCCCGACCAGGGCGGGCGCATCACCTTCCTGCAGATCGCCCCGCCCTCGCGCCGCGAGGTGCCCGAATGCCGCGCACTGCGCCGCCATCTCGAGACCCTCAGCGGGCACATCAACAGGGGCCACGCAACGCCCGACTGGACGCCGGTGCGCTACGTGAACCGCAACTTCGCGCACGACGTGCTTGCCGGCTTCTACCGCGTCGCCGACCTCGCCCTGGTGACGCCGATGCGCGACGGCATGAACCTGGTGGCCAAGGAGTACGTGGCCGCCCAGGACCCGGACGACCCGGGCGTGCTGGTGCTGTCGCGCTTCGCCGGCGCCGCGCAGGAGCTGCACTCGGCGCTGCAGGTGAACCCCTACGACGTCGACGGCGTCGCCGACGCCATCGCCACCGCCAACGCGATGCCGCTGGCGGAGCGCAGGGAGCGCTGGGCCGCGATGATGGAGCGGATCACCACCTACGACATCCACGCCTGGCGGCGGGATTTCCTGCAGGCCCTGGCGGAGGCCTGAGCGCCGGGGCGCGACTCAGTCCAGCGGCCCCGGCTGGATGATCTCCACCCAGTAGCCGTCGGGATCCTTGATGAAGGCGATGTCCTTCATGCGGCCGTCGGTCAGGCGCTTCTGGAAGGGCACGCCCAGCAACTCGAAGCGCGCGCAGGCCGCGCGCACGTCGGGCACGCTCACGCAGATGTGGCCGAAGCCGCGCGGCTCGCTGTTGCCGTCGTGGTAGACGGGGCCGTCCTGCGACTCGGTGCCGTGGTTGTGGGTCAGCTCGAGCACGCCCTGCAGGCCGGCCACCCAGGCCTTGCGCGCGGCCTCGTCGGCGGGAACGTCGGCGGGATCGACGATCGCCAGGAAATAGAGCGAGAAGCCGGCCTCGGGGAAATCGTTCTTCCGCACCAGGCTGAAGCCGAGCACGCGGGTATAGAAGTCCAGCGAAGCCCGCGGATCCTTGACCCGCAGCATGGTGTGGTTGAAGACGAAGCCCTGCGTCGCGGCGTCGCGCGCGGAAACGCCGGGAACGCTGGCGAGGGTGGCGGCGGTATCGGCCATGTTCGGCATCCTTTGTGGGGGAAAGGAACCCCATTATCCCCGACAACGCGACTCTCCCAGTGGGAGCCGCCATAGCGGCGATCGCGCGCTCCGCCGCCGCGGAGGTGCTTTCCCGACGTTGCGGGAAATCCTATCGCGGCTGTAGCCGCTCCTACAGGAAGAGTCGCGGCTCAGGCCATCCAGGCGAGAGTCGCCATTCGCCCCGTCCGCGTGTCGCGCCGGTGCGAATAGAAGCGCCGGTCGCTGATCGTGCACAGGCCGCCGCCGTGGACGTCGGCCGCGCCCAGTCCGGCGGCCTGCAGCCGGCGGCGGGCCAGGGCGTACAGGTCGACTCGCCAGTGGCCGGGTCGGGTCGGGGCGAAGTCGGCGGCGGCTCCGGCATCGGCGCCGACGAAGGCCTCGCGCACCTCGGCTCCGACCTCGTAGGCGCCGGGTCCGGCGGCCGGCCCCAGCCAGGCCAGCAGCCCGTCGGGTGGCGTGCGCAGGGCCGCGACCGTCCGCTCCAACACCCCCGCCGCCAGGCCGCGCCAGCCCGCGTGCGCAACCGCCACTTCGCCGCCGTCGCGGGCGGCGAACACCACCGGCAGGCAGTCGGCGGTGAGCACCGCCAGCACCGCCCCCGGCACGTCGGTTGCCGCGGCATCCGCTTCCGGCTCGGCGGCCATGCGCCCGCGCTCGGTGGTGGCATTGCCGGGAGGCAGGGCCCCGTCGACGCGAAGGACACCGGTCCCGTGCACCTGGCGCAGCCAGTGCGGCGCCGAGGGCAGTCCGGCGCGATCGACCAGGTCGGCGCGGTTCGCGGCCACGATCACCGGATCGTCGCCGTCCGGGCCGCGCGCGTTGCCCAGGTTGAAGCGGTCGAAGGGAACCATCGAGGCGCCCGCGCCGTGGCGCAGGGTCACCATCGCGCGCACGCCCGGCGGCGCCGGCCAGTCGGCCTCCAGCCATGCCCGGCGCGCGGGCGACGGCCCGGGACCGGCGGGGCTCACTGCCGCGGCCCCGGCGCGGTGACGCCGTGCTCCGCGGCGTCCGCGGCCAGCGCGCCCAGCAGCGCCTGGAGGTCGTCCGGAAGCGGCGCCTCGCAGCGCACCGGATCGCCGCTGGCGGGGTGCGCGAACTCCAGCACCTGCGCGTGCAGGGCCTGGCGGCGGAACCCGCGCAGCGCGGCGACCAGCCCCTCGGAAGCCCCGCGCGGCAGGCGCAGCGGCCCGCCGTACAGCGGGTCGCCGACGATCGGGTGCTTCAGGTGGGCCATGTGCACGCGGATCTGGTGCGTCCGCCCGGTCTCCAGCCTGCACTCCAGCGCGGTGTGGGCGCGGAAGCGCTGGCGCAGCCGATAGTGGGTGGTGGCTTCGCGGCCGCCATCGCGCACGGCCATGCGAAGCCGGTCGCGCGGATGGCGGTCGATCGGGGCGTCGATCGTGCCCCCGGACACCAGCGCGCCGACCACCACCGCCAGGTACTGGCGGTGGACCTCGCGCGCGGACAGCTGCGCGACCAGCGCGGCCTGCGCCTGCAGGGTGCGGGCCACCACCATGACGCCCGACGTGTCCTTGTCCAACCGGTGGACCACGCCGGCGCGCGGCACCGAGGCCAGGGCCGGGTCGCGGAACAGCAGGGCGTTGACCAGGGTCCCGGTGGGGTTGCCGGCGCCCGGGTGGACCACCAGCCCGGCCGGCTTGTCGATGACCAGGACCTCGCTGTCCTCGTACAGCACCGAGAGCGGGATGTCCTCGGGCCCGGCCGTCACCTGCGTCTCGAGGGTCGCGGTCAGCAGGACCTCCTGGCCCCCGCGGACCGGGTCGCGCGGGCGCACCCCGGCGCCGTCGAGCAGGACGTCGCCGGACTTCACCCAGGCCGCCAGCCGGGAACGCGAATATTCGGGGAACAGCTCCGCCAGCACCGCGTCGAAGCGGCGCCCGGCCATGGCGTCGGGCACCACGGCCGCGCGCGGGGCCGGCGCGTCGTCGTCCGGGGCGCCTGCGGCGGTTCCGGGGGCCTCGGCGTCGTGCTCATCGGTCATGGTCGGCTCGGGTTCAGTCGCGGGGGCAGCCGCGCGGGGCTGGCTGCTATTATCCCCGCTTCACGCCTTCCCCGTCCCGGACGCCCCATGACCCGACGCACCACCCTGTTCCGCAGCGCCCTGCTGCTCGTGCTGCTGGCCGTGTTCGCCGCCTCCGGCTGCGCGCGGATGAAGAACATGTTCAAGGACGAGGACGCGAACGAAGGGGTCGCGGTCGAAACGCTGTACGACAAGGGCCATGCGCTGATGCGCGGCGGCAACTGGAACGGCGCGATGACCACCTTCCGCCGCCTGGTGGCCCAGTATCCCTACGGCCCCTACACCGAACAGGCGCTGATGGAGATCGCCTACGCCGAGTACAAGATGGGGCGCCACGACGACGCCGTGTCCTCGATCGACCGCTTCATCCGGACCTATCCCACGCACCGCAACGTGGCCTACATGTACTACCTGCGCGGGCTGGTGAACTCGAGCCGCGACACGGTGTTCCTGCAGCGGGTGTGGAACCTCGACGCCAGCCGCCGCGACCTGGCCACGCCGATGCAGGGCTACAACGACCTGCGCATCGTCACCGAGCGCTATCCGAACAGCCGCTACGCCGCCGATGCCCGCAGCCGCATGGCCGCCCTTCGCAACATGTTCGCCCGCCACGAGATCGAGACCGCGCTCTACTACCTGCGCCGCCAGGCCTGGGTGGCCGCGGTCGAGCGCGCGCGCTACATGCTCGAGACCTATCCCGGCAGCGCGCACCAGAACGACGCCGTCGCGGTGATGGCCGCGGCCTATACCGGCCTGGGCAACGAGGTGCTGGCGGCCGACGCCCGCCGCGTCCTCGCGCTCAACGAGCCCGACCATCCCTACCTGACGGGCGACTGGCCGGACTACCCCTGGACGATCCGCAAGCTCAACCCCTTCGCCCGCGAGAAGTCCGCCATCCAGTAACTGTAGGAGCGGCTACAGCCGCGATCGCCGGATCATTCCAATCGCGGCTGTAGCCGCTCCTACAGCGCGCTGCCGCGACGGCGGGGGATCGCGGCTGTAGCCGCTCCTACACCTTCGGGCGGCGGTCAGTGGGGGTAGCGGTTGGTGATGGGATAGCGGCGCTCGCGTCCGAAGGCGCGGCGCGAGATCTTCGGCCCAGGCGCGGCCTGCTGGCGCTTCCACTCGCTGCGCCGCACCAGGGCCACGACGCGGTCGACGGTGGCGGCATCGAAACCCGCCGCGCGCACCTCCTCGCGCGACTGCTCCTGGTCGACGTAGCGCAGCAGGATCGCGTCGAGCACGTCGTAGGGCGGCAGCGAGTCCTGGTCGAGCTGGTTGGCGCGCAGCTCCGCCGACGGCGGCCTCGCGATCACCGCGGGCGGGATGACCGGCGCGCCGCCGACCGTGTTGCGCCACTTCGACAGCCCGTAGACCTCGGTCTTGTACAGGTCCTTGATCGGCGCGTAGGCCCCGGCCATGTCGCCGTAGATGGTGGCGTAGCCGACCGCGTATTCGCTCTTGTTGCCGGTGGTCAGCACCAGCCCGCCGAACTTGTTCGACAGCGCCATCAGGATCATGCCGCGCGCGCGCGACTGCAGGTTCTCCTCGGTGACGTCGGCCTCGCGGCCGGCGAAGGCGTCCCCGAGGCTGGCCAACAGGCCCTCGAAGGCCGGCTCGATGGGCACCGTCAACATCTCCACGCCCAGCGCGCGGCACTGCTCGGCGGCCAGGTCGTTGCTGAGGCTGGCGGTGTAGCGCGAGGGCATGCGCACCGCGGTGACGTTTTCCGCGCCCAGCGCCTCGACCGCCATCGCCAGCACGATCGACGAATCGATGCCGCCCGACAGCCCCAGCCAGGCGCGGCGGAAGCCGTTCTTGCCGAAGTAGTCGCGGATCCCGCGCACCACCGCGCGCCAGGCCAGCGCGTCCATGCTCTCGTCGCCGTCGTCCATCCACAGCACCGGCGTGAACCGGCGCTCCCGAGGCGCGTAATCGACCACCAGCCACTGGTCGGTGAAGGCCGCGGCCGCCGGATGCACGGTGCCGTCGCCGTCGGCGACCACCGAGGCGCCGTCGAACACCAGCGCGTCCTGGCCGCCGACCAGGTTGAGGTAGGCCAGCGCCGCGCCGGTGTCGCGCGTGTGCGCGGCGATCATGGCGTCGCGCTGGGCGTGCTTGCCGCGCTCGAAGGGCGAGGCGTTGGGCACCAGCACCAGCTGCGCGCCACGCGCCACGGTATCGGCGATGGGCTCGGCGAACCACAGGTCCTCGCAGACCAGCAGCCCGACCGGCACGCCCTTGACCTCGAACACGCAGCTGCCGCCGTCCGGATCGGCGTGGAAGTAGCGGCGCTCGTCGAAGACGTTGTAGTTGGGCAGCTCGCGCTTGCGGTAGGTGCGCTCGATGCGCCCCTCGCGCAGCACGCTGGCGGAGTTGTACAGCACCGCGCCGGCCGACTCCGGCCAGCCGACGACGGCCACGATGCCGGTGGCGGCGTCGGCGATGGTGCGCAGGGCCTGCTCGCAGTCGGCCAGGAACTGCGGGCGCATCAGCAGGTCCTCCGGCGGATAGCCGCTGACCGCGAGCTCCGGGAACACCACGATGTCGGCGCCGTATTCGTCGCGCGCCTCGCCGATCATCGCCGCGATGCGCTGCGTGTTGCCGGCGACGTCGCCGACCGGGAAGTCGAACTGGGCCAGGGCGATGCGGAGGGATTCGGTCATGTCGGGTTCCATGCGTCGGCGCCTGCATCATCCTATGCGCATTGCCGTGGGCGACGTTAGAGGAACTGGATACCGCCGGGCCGCGGCGCATTCCCGATCGGATCAAGCCAACCAGGAAAAAGAAGGCTGCCCAAAGGCAGCCTCCCTGTTCCACTTGTCGCAATAGCGGCCGTATGGATCAGCCAGCCAGGCGCTTCGCGATTGCCGCGCCCAGGTCGCCCGGCGAGCGGACCGTGGTGACGCCGGCCTTCTCCATCGCCGCGAACTTGCCCTCGGCCGTGCCCGACCCGCCCGAGGCGATCGCACCGGCGTGGCCCATGCGCTTGCCCTTCGGGGCGCTGGCGCCGGCGATGAAGCCGACCACCGGCTTGGTCACGTGCTCGGCGATGAACTCGGCCGCTTCTTCCTCGGCGCTGCCGCCGATTTCGCCGACCATGATGCTGCCCTCGGTCTGCTCGTCGTCCTGGAACAGCTTCAGGCAGTCGATGAAGTTCAGCCCGTTGATCGGGTCGCCGCCAATGCCGATGACGGTGGACTGGCCCAGGCCGGCGTCGGTGGTCTGCTTGACCGCCTCGTAGGTCAGCGTGCCCGAGCGCGAGACGATCGCGACCTTGCCCGGCTTGTGGATGTGGCCCGGCATGATGCCGATCTTGCACTCGCCCGGGGTGATGATGCCGGGGCAGTTCGGGCCCACGAGCACGGTGTCCGGATAGGTGGTGACCAGGGTCTTCTTGACGCGCAGCATGTCGAGCACCGGGATGCCCTCGGTGATGCACACGATCACCTGGATGCCGGCCTCGGCCGCTTCCAGGATCGCGTCGGCCGCGAACGGCGGCGGGACGTAGATCACCGAAGCGTTGGCGCCGGTGTCGGCGACCGCATCGGCCACGGTGTTGAAGACCGGCAGGCCCAGGTGCTCGCTGCCGCCCTTGCCCGGGGTGACGCCGCCCACGACCCTGGTGCCGTACTCCAGCATCTGCTCGGCGTGGAAGGTGCCCTGCTGGCCGGTGAAGCCCTGCACGATCACCTTGGTGTTCTTGTTGACGAGAACGCTCGTGTGTTTCCTCGATTCGTCTTTGTAGGAGCCGCCATGGCGGCGAATGCTCTGGCGATGCCCGATCGCGGCTGTAGCCGGTCCTACAGGAAAGGTGGTTTGGGCCTGGGTCAGGCGGCCTTGGCGGCGGCGACGGCCTTGCGGGCGCCGTCGTTGATGTCGTCGGCGGGGGTGATGGCCAGGCCGGAGTTCTTCAGCAGCTCCTTGCCCGCCTCCACGTTCGTGCCCTCGAGGCGCACGATCACCGGGACCTTGACGTCGACCTCCTTCACCGCGGCGATGATGCCCTCGGCGATCATGTCGCAGCGCACGATGCCGCCGAAGATGTTGACGAAGATCGCCTTCACGTCGTCGGACGAGAGGATCAGCTTGAAGGCCTCGGTCACGCGCTCCTTGGTGGCGCCGCCGCCGACGTCGAGGAAGTTGGCCGGCGAGCCGCCCTCCAGCTGGATCACGTCCATGGTGGCCATGGCCAGGCCCGCGCCGTTGACCATGCAGCCGATGTTGCCGTCCATGGTCACGTAGTTCAGGTCGTGCTGGCTGGCCTTGACCTCGGTCTCGTCCTCCTGGCGGATGTCGCGCATGGCGACCAGGTCCGGGTGGCGGAAGGCGGCGTTGTCGTCGGAGTCGACCTTGCCGTCGAGCACGGCCAGGTTGCCGTCGGTGAGGATCGCCAGCGGGTTCAGCTCGACCAGCGCCAGGTCCTTCTCGTTGAACAGCTTGAACAGCCCCAGCATGATCTTCGTCAGCTGGTTGACCTGCTTGGCGGTCAGGCCCAGCGCGAAGCCCAGGTCGCGGCACTGGTAGGGCTGCAGGCCCTGGATGTAGTTGACGTTGAGCGTCTGGATCTTCTCGGGCGCCTCGGCGGCGACCTGCTCGATGTCCATGCCGCCCTCGCTCGAGGCGATGAAGGTCACGGACTGGGTGCCGCGGTCGACCAGCACCGAGAGGTAGAGTTCCTTGGCGATGTCGGTCGCCTGGGTGACCAGGACCGAGTCGATCGGCAGCTCGACGCCGGCGGTCTGGTAGGTGGCCATGCGCTGGCCGAGCATGCCCTTGGCATACTCACGCACCTGGTCCAGGTTCCTGGCCAGCTTCACGCCCCCGGCCTTGCCGCGGCCGCCGGCGTGGATCTGGGCCTTGACCACCCAGAAATCGCCGCCGATGGACTTGGCGGCATCGACCGCCTCCTCGGGGGTGCGGGCGACCCGCCCGGCGGGGACTGAAATGCCGTAATCGGCGAAAAGCTGCTTCGCCTGGTACTCGTGGAAGTTCATGTGGGGTCCGTCATGGGAAAGTGGGACACAGCGCCAGCCATTATAGTGCGGCCAAGCCCCGGGAGCCCGACCGCGTGCCAATAGCCGCCACCGACCGCGCCATGAGGCGCGAGCTCTACCTGCTCGCCCTGTACCGGACCCTCGAGGCCGCCCTGCTGGCGCTGGCCGTGTTCGGCCCCCTGCAGAACGCGTTCGGCGGCGAACCCCGGGATCCGGCCCTGGCCGCGGCCGTGGCCGCGACCTACCTGGTGGGCTCGGTGGTCCTGCTGCTGTTCTGGAACCGGCCCGCCATCCCGCTGCCCGGGCAGGTGGTGTTCGGGATCCTGCTCGACATCGCGGTGGCCACCCTGGCCACCCACGCCCTGCCGTACGCCGGCCCCGGCATCGCGATGATGCTGCTCTTCAACGTCGGCGCCGCCGCTTTGCTGCTGCCCCTGCACCTGGGCCTGGCCGCCGCGGCCCTGGCCTCGGGCGCGCTGGTGGCGCAGTACCTGGTGGTCCTGACCGGCGAGTCGGCGCTGCGCGAGCGCCCTCTCGCCGAGGTGCTGATGTTCTCGGTCAGCTGCCTGGCCATGGCCACCCTGACCAACCTGCTCGGCCGCGACATGCGCGAAAGCCGCGACCTGGCGCACCGCCGCGGCGCCGAGGCCGCCAACCTGGCCGAGGTCAACGAACTGATCATCCGCCGCATGCGCGTGGGCGTGCTGATGGTCGACGGCGCCGGACGCATCCGGATGGCCAACGAGGCCGCCCGCATCCTGCTCGGCCAGGCCGGGGCCGAGGCCCGCAGCGGCGAGGCCGCGCGCACCCTGCCGCAGATCTCGCCGGCGCTGGCGATGCGCGTGGCGGAATGGCGCCGCACCGGCCAGTCCGACGACGTGCCGCTCACCGTGGGCGACGACGGCAACGAGGTGCTGCCGCGCTTCACCCGCCTGCTGGCCACCGACGACACCACCCTGATCTTCCTCGACGACACCGCCCTGGTCTCGCGCCGCGCAGAATCGCTGACGCTGGCCGCCATGGGCCGCTTCTCGGCCAGCCTCGCGCACGAGATCCGCAACCCCTTGGCGGCGATCAGCTACGCCACCCAGCTGCTGGAGGAGTCGCGCGACATCGGCGACAGCGACCGCCGCCTGCTGCAGATCGTCCACCAGCAGTGCATGCGCACCAACACCATCGTCGAGAGCGTGCTCAGCCTCGCCCGCCGCGAGCGCGCCGAGCCCGAGAACGTCGACCTGGTCGGCCTGGTGCGCGGCTTCATCGAGGACTACCGCGAGACCTGCCCCGAGGACAACGCCAGCATCCGCCAGGCCGGGCAGCGGCCCGAGGTCACGGCCATGGTCGACCCCCGGCACCTGCAGCAGGTGCTGACCTCGCTGACCAACAACGCCGTGCGCCACGGCCACCAGCCGGGCGAACCCTCGCGGATCACGATCAACGTCGAGCAGCGCGAGGGCAGCCCGGTGATCGAGATCATCGACCGCGGCCCGGGCATCCCCGACGCCGTCACCGCGCAGCTGTTCCGCCCCTTCTTCACCACCTCCGAGCACGGCACCGGCCGGGGCCTGTACATCGCCCACGAGCTCTGCCGCGCGAACGACGCCCGGCGCGAGTACGTCCCGCTCCCCGGCGGCGGAGCCTGCTTCCGGATCACGCTGCGCGGCGGGCCGGTGATGCTCTCCTGAG
>JAAZHF010000164.1 GCA_012510865.1 Gammaproteobacteria bacterium | reverse complement strand
GCGCTCGGCCTCGCGGTCTCGGCCACCGTGTTCACCGCGCTTGCCGGCGGCGGCGGCGGAGTGCAGTGGCTGGAGGGCGTGGTCACTTTCCACGGCGAACAGCGGAACCTGGCGATCCGCCAGGCCGCCATGGTGGCCCTGATGGCCAACGTGCTGCTGGTCGCGCTGGCGACCGCCGCGATCGCGCTGGCCATTCCCCGCGGCAGGCCCGCGGACTGAGCCGCGGCGCTTCAGTCGCCGGCGATCACGAGTTCGGCCAGCTGCACGGCATTCAGCGCCGCGCCCTTGCGGATGTTGTCCGAGACCACCCACAGGTCGATGCCGCGCGGGTGCGAAAGGTCCTCGCGGATGCGGCCGACGAACACCGCGTCCCTGCCCGAGGCGTGCGTGGCCGGCGTCGGGTAGCCGCCGCCCGTGCGCTCGTCGACGACCTCGACGCCGGGCGCCGATTCCAGCAGCGCCCGCACCTCGGCCGCGCCGATCTTCTCCCGCGTCTCGACGTGCACGGCCTCGGCGTGGCCGTAGAACACCGGCACCCGCACCGCCGTCGGATTCACCTGGATGGAGTCGTCGCCCAGGATGCGCCGGGTTTCCCAGACCAGCTTCATCTCCTCACGGGTGAAGCCGTTGTCCATGAACTCGTCGATGTGCGGGATCAGGTTGAACGCGATCTGCACCGGGAAGCGGCTCGGCTCCGCGCCCTGGAAGCTGAGCAGCGACGCCGTCTGCCGGCCGAGCTCCTCCAGGGCCGAGCGCCCGGCGCCGGAGACCGACTGGTAGGTCGCGACGTTGATGCGCTCGATCCCGGCGCGGCGGTGGATCGGTGCCAGCGCCACCAGCATCTGCATGGTCGAGCAGTTGGGATTGGCGATGATGCCCCGCGGGCGGTCCCGCACCGCCCCGGGATTGACCTCGCTGACGACCAGCGGCACGTCCGGGTCCTGGCGGAAGGCCGACGAGTTGTCGATCACCACCGCACCGGCGGCGGCGAAGAGTGGCGCATGGGTCCTGGAGACGTCGGCGCCGGCGGCGAACAGCGCGATGTCCACGCCCGCCGGGTCGAAGCCATCGAGGTCGCGGACCATGACCGCGTCGTCGCCGAAGTCCACCATCCCGCCCGCCGAGCGCGCGCTGGCCAGGGCGATGAGTTCGCCGACCGGGAAACGGCGCCCCGCGAGGATCGACAGCATCGCCTCGCCGACCGCCCCGGTCGCACCGACCACGGCCACCCTGTACGACCCGCCCATGCCGACTCCTCCGATCGCGCGGGACGCTCCGCGCAGCGGGGCATTATCGCGCTTCGTCGCGTCCCGCGCCCGCGCCCGCGACCGCGACCGCATTCCGGGCCGCCGCGCCGCGGCGACGGCCCCACCACAGCAGCACGAAGCCCGCCAGCATGGCCAGCCCCACGTCGCGCAGCTCGCGGGCGCTGCCCTGCGCGAGCAGCCAGGCGATCACGAGCAGCGCCACCGCCACGGTGGCCACGCCGCCCGGCGCGCGGAACAGCGCCGGCGTCACGTCCTCGCGCCGCCGCAGCACCGGTACCGCGGCGCAGGTCGCCGCGTACGCGAGCAGCCGCGTGAGGGTGCTGATCGCCACCGCCGACAGGAAGGATCCCGAAAGCGTCAGTACCAGCATCGCGGTGCCGGTCAGCAGGATCGCCACGTGCGGCGTGTGGTGCCGCGGATGGGTGCGCGAGAACAGCCGGGGCAGCTCGCCGTCGCCCGCCATGGCGAACAGCAGCCGCGGCGCCGCCAGCACCAGTCCATTGAGCGTGCCGGCGATGGACACCAGCGCGCCCACCACCACCACGCTGGCGCCGAGGGTGCCTGCGAACGCTCCGGCGGCGTCGGCGAGCGGACGGCTCGAGCCGGCAAGCCCCGGCAGAGTGCCGATGCTCACCACCTGCACCAGGACGTAGAGCGGGACGATCACGGCCAGCGCGGCGAGGATCGCGAAGGGCAGCGTCCGCCTGGGATCGCGGACCTCGCCCGTGGGCACGGTCGCGGTCTCGAAGCCGGTGAAGGCGAACACCAGCAGCAGCATCCCCCCGGAGAAGTCGGCCACCGAGGGGGCCTCGCCGGGCACGAGCCGCGCCGGCTCGACGAAGCACAGCCCGACGCCGGCGAAGAGCAGCAGCGGCACCAGCTTGCCGACGGTGAAGACGTTGCGACGATTGCCGCCGGGCGCACGCCGCGGACGTTGACCGCGACGATCAGGCCGACCACCGCCGACACCAGCAGCACCCGCCAGGCCGGCGTCGTCGCCGCCGGCCAGAAGTACGCGAGATAGTCCAGAAGCAGGTTGCACAGCGCGGCGAACGCGGTCACCCGCGTCAGCCAGACCAGCCAGCCGACCTGGAAGCCCACCACCGGGCCGAAGGCCTCCCGCGCGTAGAGATAGGGGCCGCCGGTCCGCTCGAAGCGGCTGCCGACCTCGGCGAAGCACAACACCACCAGCAGCACCAGCAGCGCACAGGCCAGGTAGGCCAGGAGCGCCCAGGGGCCGAGCAATGCGTGCACGCGCGACGGCAGGCCGAAGATGCCCGCCCCGACCACGGCATTGATGAACAGCGCGACCATGCTGGCGCGGCCGATGCCGCGGACCAGCCCCTCCCTGGTCGGGGCCTCAGTGCGTGCTCCCTCCATCCCCACTCCCCCTCGAAGCGTCAAACGGCGGCGTCACGGGGTGCGGCGGCCTCCCCGCGTCCGGGCCGAAGCCCATGGCCGCCACCAGGTTGTCGACGGCCAGTGAAACCATCGCCCGCCGCGTGGGCAGCGTCGCGCTTGCGATGTGCGGCGTCAGGACCACGTTGTCGCAGGCCAGCAGGCGCGGGTCCACAGCAGGCTCCCCCTCGAACACGTCCAGGCCCGCGGCCGCCAGGCGTCCCGCCTGCAGGGCGTCGGCCAGCGCCCCCTCGTCGACCAGGCCGCCGCGGGCGATATTGGTCAGCGTGGCGCCCGGCTTCATGCGGGCAAGCGCGGCGGCATCGACGATGTGGTGGTTCTCCGGCGCGTAGGGCAGCGCCAGGACCAGGTGGTCCACCTGCCCGAACAGCGCGTCCCGCGCGACCCACTCCGCCGCGCAGTCCCGCTCCACCCCCGGCGGCAGCCGGCTGCGGTTGTGGTAGAGCCCGCGCCTCCCGAAGCCGCGTGCGCGCCGGGCGATGCCCTGCCCGATCCGCCCCATCCCGAGGATGCCCAGGGTGCTGCCGTGGATGCCGGCCCCATGGAACGCATGGAAACCCCAGCCATTCCAGCGCCCGTCGCGCAGCCAGCGCTCGGCCTCGGTCATGCGCCTCGCGGCCGCCATCATCAGCGCGATGCCGAAGTCGGCCGTGGCCTCGGTGAGAACGCCGGGCGTGTTGGTGGCCACGATGCCGCGCGCCGCCAGCGCGGCGACGTCGAGGCTGTCGTAGCCCACGCCCACGCTCGCGACCGCGCGCAGCCGCGGCGCGGCCGCCACTTCGGCGGCACCGATGCGGTCGTTGAGGGTGACCAGAGCGCCGTCGGCACCGGCGAGCGCGGCCGCGATCGCCTCCGGCGCGTGGTCGGTGACCGTGGGCGTGCGGACCACGTCGAACCACTCGTCCAGCCGCGCCTCGATGTCCGCGTACAGCGGCTGCGACACCCAGACCACCGGCCGCCGCTCAGCCATGGCCGCCCTCGCCGGGCGTCGCGGGAATGCGCGGCGACACCGCGCCGACGTCGCCGCACTGCGCGCGGTGCCGCAGCGCCTGGTCCATGAGCTCCAGCGCCAGCATGGCCTCGCAGATCGGCGTCGCGCGGATGCCCACGCAGGGGTCGTGGCGGCCGGTGGTCACGACGTCGACCGCGTTGCCGTCGACGTCGACGCCGGCCACCGGGAGCCGCAGGCTCGAGGTCGGCTTGAAGGCAACCGAGCACACGAGCTGCTGGCCGGTGGAGATGCCGCCGGGGATTCCGCCGGCGTGGTTGGACAGGAACCCGGCGGGCGCCATCGCGTCGCGGAGGACGCTGCCG
>JAAZHF010000163.1 GCA_012510865.1 Gammaproteobacteria bacterium | reverse complement strand
GTTGTCGACGCAGAGCACCCGCATGCCCTCCAGCGAGTCCGGGAGGCTGGCTTCCGGCGCCGGCCGGCGCGGCGCCAGCGCCTGCCGCGAGCGCGGCGCGCGGATCGAGAACATGCTGCCGCGGCCGGTGCGCGAGCGCACGTTGAGCGGGTGGCCGAGCACCCGCGAGATGCGCTGGCAGATCGACAGCCCGAGTCCCAGGCCCTGCGCGTCCCAGCTCCCCGGCTGCTCGATGCGGAAGAACTCGTCGAAGATCTGCTGCAGGTGGTACTCCGGGATCCCGGGGCCGGTGTCCCAGACCTGCAGCTCGACCTCGCCCGCGCGCGGGCGCGCGGCCAGCACGACGCGGCCCTCGCGGGTGTAGCGCAGGGCGTTGGCGAGGAAGTTCTGCAGCACGCGGCGCAGCAGGCGGCGGTCGCTGCGCACCGGCAGGCTGCGGGCATGGATGCGCAGGTCGATGCCGCGCGCGGCGGCCAGCGGCGCGTACTGGGCGGCGAGGTCGGACAGGAGTTCGGCGGCGTCGAAGTCCGTCAGCTGCGGGGCCAGCGCGCCGGTGTCCAGGCGCGAGACGTCGAGCAGCCCCTCGAGCAGCTCCTCGGCGGCGCGCAGCGACGTGTCCACGCGCTCGGCCAGGTGGCGCTGCTCGGCGGCGGTGTCGCTTTCGCGCAGCGCCGACGCGAACAGCCGCGCGGCGTTGAGCGGCTGGAGCACGTCGTGGCTGACCGCGGCCAGGAAGCGCGTGCGCGAGGCCTGCGCGGCCTCGGCCTCGCGGGTGCGGGCGGCGACCCGCTGCTCGAGGGTCTCGTTGACCTCGCGCAGTTCGCGCTCGACGCGCTTGTACTCGGTGACGTCGCTGTAGCTGGTGACGTAGCCACCGCCGGGCAGCGGCTGGCCGCGCATCTCCACGACCTGGCCGGAGGACCGCACGCGCTCGAAGACGTAGGGCGAACCCGCGCGCATGTACGCGATGCGCTTCTCGACCTCGGCCTCGATGTCCGGGTTCCCGCCGCCCAGCTCGCCGCGCTCCGCGTTGTAGCGGATCAGGTCGGCCACCGGGCGGCCGACGTAGAGCATCCCCTCCGGATAGCTGTACATCTCCGCGTAGCGGCGGTTCCAGGACACGAGGCGCATGTCGCGGTCGACCACGCTCACGCCCTGGTCGAGGTTGTCCAGGGTCGAGGACAGGATGGCGCGGTCGAAGCGCAGGTCCTGGCCGGCCTCGTCGAGCACCGCCACCACTTCGGCCACGTCCATGCCCGAGCCCTTGAGCGCGCTGGTCATCACCAGCCGCGCCGAGGAGGCGCCGATGGCCGCGGCCAGCAGGCGCTCGGTGAACTGGGCCCAGGCGCGGTCCGTGGGCGCGGCCGGGTCCAGCCCGCGGCCGCTCGCGGCGGCGTGGTCGGCGAAGGCGCGGCGCGCGGTGGACTCGCCGGCGATGCGGCCGGCCAGCGTCATCAGGTCGCCCAGCTGCACCGAGGAGTGCGGCACGCCCCCGCCCGGCAGCAGCTTGGCCGAGGAGTAGGGGTCGAGGAAGGGCGCGGTGCGCAGGCGCTCCTCGAAGCTCGGGCGCCAGCGCGCGGACACCAGGAACAGCGCGCCGACGTTCACCAGCAGCGACCAGAACGTGCCGTGCGTGAGCGGGTCCCAGCCCGCCAGCCCGAACAGCTGGTAGGGCCGGAGCCATTCGATGCCGAACGGCCCCCGCAGCAGCCAGTCCCCGCCGAACCAGCCCGCCTCCGTCAGCGTGGGCAGGAGCAGGGTATAGGTCCACATCGCGAAGCCCAGCAGCAGGCCGGCCTCGACGCCCTGGCGGCTGGCGCCGCGCCAGTACAGGCCGCCGATCAGCGCCGGCGCGAACTGCGCCACGGCGGCGAAGGACATCAGGCCGTAGGACGCCAGCGTGGTGTCGCTGCCGCTGACCCGGTAGTAGCCGTAGGCCATGGCCGCGAAACAGAGGATGGCGACCCGGCGGATCCAGAGCACGGTCGAGGCGACGTTTCCGCCGCGCCGCTGCGCCCAGCCCCGCGCCAGCAGCGGCGGCATCACCAGGTCGTTGGAGACCATGGTCGCGAGCGCCACGCTGGACACGATCACCATGCCGGTGGCCGCCGAGAAGCCGCCGACGTAGGCGAACAGTGCCAGCAGGTCGCGGCCCTCCCGCATCGGCAGCTCCAACACCAGGGTGTCGGCCTGGCCGCCGTGGCCGGTGCCCGCCATCGCGAGGCCGGCGGCGGCGATCGGCAGTACCGCCAGCGAGACCAGGATCAGGTAGCCGCCGAACATCCAGCGCGCGCGGCGGATGTCGCCCACGTCCATGCATTCCACGACCGCGACGTGGAACTGGCGCGGCAGGCAGAGGATCGCGGTGAACGCGAGCAGGGTCTGGCCGATGAAGCCGACCGGCGCCGATTGCGACAGCAGGGTGCCCGTGGCCTCGGCCAGCGGCAGTTCGCGGCCGCCGAACCAGGCCACGGCGAACAGGCCGACGAAGACCAGCGCCACCAGCTTGACCATCGACTCCAGCGCGATCGCCAGCATCATGCCCGGGCGGTGCTCGGTGGCGTCCACCTGGCGGGTGCCGTAGAGGATCGCGAACAGCGCCATCAGCACCGCCACGTAGAGCGCCGGGTCGCCGACGCTGGCCAGCAGTTCGTCGCCGCCGCCGAGGACGTTCAGGCTCAGCGCCACCGCCTTGTACTGCAGCGCCAGGTACGGCACCGCGGCGATGAGGGCGATCAGGGTGACCAGGGCCGCCAGCCGCTGCGCCCGCCCGTAGCGGGCGGCGATGAAGTCGGCGATCGAGACCGTGCTCTGGCCCTGCGCGACCAGCGCCAGGCGCTCGAGGATGCGCCAGCCGAACAGCAGCATCAGCAGCGGGCCGAGGTAGATCGCGAAGTAACCGATGCCGTTGCGGGTGGCCGTGCCCACGGCGCCGTAGAAGGTCCACGACGAGCAGTAGACCGCCAGCGACAGGCTGTACACGAGCGGTCGCAGCCAGGTGCCCCCGGCGCGCATGTGCACCGGGTGGCGGTCGCCCCACCAGGCCACCGCGAACAGCAGCGCGGCGTAGCCCAGCGACACCAGCAGCAGGATCCAGCCCGGCAGCATCCACCTCCCTCCCAGCAGTAGCAGCTATGGCTGCGATCGGGATCTGCGGCTTCCGGAAGCCTGGCCTTGCGGAGTCGCCGATCGCGGCTGTAGCCGCTCCCACAAGACGGGGCAGGGCTACCCGGGGAGCATAGCGCCTGCCTCGCGGCCACGGCCGCCCCCGCGTCGCCGCTGTGCGGTCCGCGCAAACAGGAAGCCCGCCTTGCGGCGGGCTTTTCGCGGACCTGGGAAGGCAGGCCTTACTTGATCTTGCCTTCCTTGTAGATCACGTGCTTCCGGACCACGGGATCGTACTTCTTGATCTCCATCTTGCCGGGCGTGTTCTTCTTGTTCTTGTCGGTGGTGTAGAAGTGGCCGGTGTTGGCCGAGGAGATCAGACGGATCTTGTCGCGCTTGCTGGGCATGGTGGTCTCCTCAGATCTTCTCGCCGCGGGCACGCAGCTCGGCCAGGACCGAGTCGATGCCGTTCTTGTCGATGGTGCGCATGGCGGCGGTGGAAACGCGCAGCTTCACCCAGCGGTTCTCGCTGGCGACCCAGAACCGGCGCTCGTGCAGGTTCGGGAGGAAGCGGCGGCGGGTCTTGTTGTTGGCGTGGGAGACGTTGTTACCCGTCTGCACGCCCTTGCCGGTGACCTGGCAAACTCGGGACATAACGCACCTCGATGGTGTCTGGGTCTACCCCATGGCCTGGGGGACGGCGGCCCCGGCGCGCCCCTGGGGGCCTGCCATGCGATGCGGGTCGGGTTCGCTGCCGGGCCGGGCACCGGATCGCATTCCGGGCCGCCGGGGACGCACTTGCGGGGCGTCCGGACGCAGCGAGCCGAGCATTATGCGGGGTTCTGTGCCCACCGGCAAGCGGGCGGGCCTTTTGTGGGAGCGGCTATAGCCGCGATTGCGGCACGGGACCCGATCGCGGCTATAGCCGCTCCCACAGACACCACTGCCTCCTACAGAGACCACTGTCTCCCACAGAGACCACTGTCTCCCACAGAGACCACTGCCTCCCACAGAGACCACTGCCTCCCACGGAGACCGCTGCTTTCCCGCGGAAGCCGGCCGCGGGCGGCTCAGCGCTGGCCGCGCAGGCGCTCCAGGACGCCGTCCAGCGCGTCCAGGTCGCTGTAATGGATCACCAGGCGGCCCCGGTTGCCGCGCCCGTGGGCGATGCTCACCCGGGTCGCCAGGACCTCGGACAGCTCGTTCTCCAGCGCCACGATGTCGGCCTGCGGTCGCGCCGCGGTGCCGCCCTTCTTCTTCGCCGCCGTCGGCAGCCGGCCGGCCGCGAACTGCTGGGCGCGGTGCTCCACCTCGCGCACCGACCAGCCGTGCTCGGCGGCGTCGGAGGCCAGCTTGCTCGCCAGGTCCGGTGACAGGGTCAGCAGGGCGCGGGCGTGCCCCATTTCCAGGCGCCGGGCCTCGAGCAGGGCGCGGATCGCCGGCGGCAGCTCCAGCAGGCGCAGCAGGTTGGAGACCGCCGCGCGCGAGCGGCCCACGGCCTCGGCCGCCTGGGCGTGCGTCAGGTCGAATTCGTCGATCAGGCGCTCCAGGGCCTGCGCCTCTTCCAGCGGGTTCAGGTCCTCGCGCTGGATGTTCTCGATCAGCGCCATGGCCACGACCGTGCGGTCGTCGACCTCGCGCACCACCACCGGCACCTCGGCCAGCCCGGCCTCGCGCGAGGCGCGCCAGCGGCGCTCGCCGGCGATGATCTCGAAGGTGCGGTCGGGGAGCTGCCGGACCACGATCGGCTGGATCACGCCCTGGGCGCGGATCGATTCCGACAGCTCGGCCAGCTTGGCCGGGTCCATGTGCCGGCGCGGCTGGTACTTGCCCGGGGCCAGCGCGTCCACCGGCAGCGTGCGCAGGGCGTCGCCGGGGCGGGCTTCGAGCGCCGGGGCCTCTTCCGCCGCCCGCGGCCCGAGCAGGGCCTCGAGCCCGCGGCCCAGGCCGCGCTTCTTCGCCGCCGCCTTCGCCGGCGCGGCCTTCTTGCCAGCGGTCATGCCGCCTTCTCCTTCTGTTCGCGCTCGCGCTGGCGCCGCAGCATCTCCCCGGCCAGGCCGAGGTAGGCGATCGCCCCGCGCGAGCCGCGGTCGTAGCCGACGATGCTCTGGCCGTGGCTGGGCGCCTCGGCCAGGCGCACGTTGCGCGGCACGATGGTGTGGAAGACCTGGTCGCCGAAGTGCTCGACGAGTTCGGCCGACACGGCGTTGGCGAGGTTGTTGCGCACGTCGAACATGGTGCGCAGGACGCCCTCGATCTCGAGCGCCGGGTTGAGCTTCGCCTTGAGCGCGCCGATGGTCTGCAGCAGCGAGGTCAGGCCCTCGAGCGCATAGTACTCGCACTGCATCGGCACCAGCACGCTGTCGGCGGCGGTCAAGGCGTTGAGCGTGAGCAGGGACAGCGCCGGCGGGCAGTCGATGATGATGAAGTCGTAGCGCTCGCGCAGCGGCTCCAGCGCGCGCTTGAGGCGCTGCTCGCGGCCCTCCTCTTCCATCAGCTCGATCTCGGCCGCGGTGAGGTCGGTGATGCCCGGGAGCAGGTCGAAGCCCTCGGGCGCGCGCACCACCGCGTCCGCCGCGTGCACCTCTTCCAGCAGAACGTCGCAGGTGGAGGCCGCGAGCTCGCGCTTGTCCACGCCGCTGCCCATGGTGGCATTGCCCTGCGCGTCGAGGTCGACCAGCAGCACGCGCTTGGGCGTCTGCGCCAGGGCCGAGGCGAGGTTCACCGCCGTGGTCGTCTTTCCGCCGCCGCCC
>JAAZHF010000162.1 GCA_012510865.1 Gammaproteobacteria bacterium | reverse complement strand
GGCGTCGCCAGCGCGGGGATGCTGCCGGAAAGGTGCAATCTGGGCCTGCGTCGGGAAGCCGTGCGGGGGGCCGCGCGACGTGTGGCGCGGGCCCTGATCTTACTTGCGGCTTCGAAGCGCGGGCAAGTATGCTGGCTGCAGCCCCAGGGCGGCCACGGTGCCTGCGCCCAGGGTTGCCCGGCAGCCGGCCGCACGGCCACCCGCCATCGAATTCCGTGGACCCCGAATTGACCGACACCGACACACCCCGGCCCGCGCCGACCGAGAACCACCTCCTGATCAACGCCTACACGACGCATCCGCGCTCGCCCCTGCTGGCGGTCTCGCGGCGCATCGCCGACAGCGGCTGCAACCTGGTCGACACCCGCCTTTCCACCGTCGGCCGCGACGTCTCGGTCACGGCGCTGGCCACGGGATCCTGGGACGCGGTCGCCAAGCTCGAAGCCATGCTCTCGCGCCTGGAGCGCGAAGAGGGCCTGAAGCTGGTCTGGTATCGCACCGGGCCCAAGCCCGTGCAGTCCAACCTGCTGCCCTACATCGTCGAGGTCGTGGCCTCGGACAAGCCCGGCATCCTGTACCAGCTGGCGGACTTCTTCGACCGCCAGGGCATCACCATCGAGAGCCTGCACTGCTCGCGCTACCGCGCGATGCAGACCGGCGCCGACATGTTCTCGGCCCAGGTGACGATCGGCGTGCCGGCGGACATGCACATCGCCGCCCTGCGCGACGACTTCCTCGAGTTCTGCGACCACCTCAACCTCGACGCGATCATGGACCCGATGAAGTTCTGAGCGCGCAGGCGAATGGGAATGAACGAAGGCGACAAGCTCGACCACGACACCCTGGAGCTCCCCCTGCGGCTTTCCGGCGGAGCGACCTCGACCCTCGCCGATTACACCGGCCGCTGGCTGGTGCTGTATTTCTACCCGAAGGACTCCACGCCCGGCTGCACGACAGAGGGGCTGGATTTCAACGCCCTGCTGCCGCGGTTCCGGGCGCTCGACGCCGACGTGCTCGGAGTGTCGCGCGACTCGGTGAAGTCGCACGAAAACTTCTGCGCGAAGCAGGGCTTCCGCTTTCCCCTGGTCAGCGACTCCGACGAGGCCCTGTGCCGCGCCTTCGACGTGATCAGGGAGAAGAACATGTACGGCCGCAAGGTGATGGGCATCGAGCGCAGCACCTTCCTCATCGATCCCACGGGGCGCATCGCCCGCGCCTGGCGCAAGGTCAGGGTGCCGGGCCACGCCGAGGCGGTGCTCGACGCGCTCAGCGACGCCGCCGCCAAGTGACCCCCGTTCCCGCCGCCGTCGACGGCCGCCCCGCCCAGCGGGCCGCGGCCGCCCGCGGCTGCCCGCACCCCCATTCCCCAGACGGACCCCCGCGCCCATGACCAACGACGGCAAGCGGATCTACGTGCTCGACACCAACGTGCTGATGCACGACCCGACCGCGCTGTTCAAGTTCGAGGAGCACGATGTCTACCTGCCGATGCAGGTGATCGAGGAACTCGACAACGGCAAAAAGGGCATGTCGGAGGCGAGCCGCAACGCGCGCCAGGTGAGCCGCTTCATCAACGAACTGATCGAATCCCAGGGCGCCGACCGCATCGCCTCGGGCCTGCGCCTGGACCGGCCCGGCGGCCTGCAGCTGCGCGGCGCCGGGTCCAGCGGCGTGCTGCGCTTCCAGACCTCGGTCCCGAAGGAGGACAAGGCCTCGTTCGGCGCGGTGGCGCCGGACAACCGCATCCTCGGCGCCATCCTGGCGCTGCGCGCCGAGGCCGGCCCCGGCCTGCCGGTGGTCTTCGTCTCCAAGGACATCAACCTCCGCATCAAGGCCGCGATCGCCGGCATCGCCAGCGAGGATTACGAGAACGACCGCGCGCTCGACGACTTCAGCCTGCTGTACACCGGCGCCACCGCCCTGCCGGCGGACTTCTGGCAGCGCCACGGCAAGGACCTCAGGTCCTGGACCGACAAGGGCCGCACGTACTACGAGGTGCGCCGCGGCGACGACGACGATTGGCATCCCAACCAGTTCCTGTACCTGCCCGGCGACGAGGAGGCCGAGTTCCGCGGCGCCGCGGGCGAGGGCGAACGCGCCGTCCTGCAGATCGTCGACGACTACCGCAGCCACCAGCACGCGGTCTGGGGCATCACCGCGCGCAACCGCGAGCAGAACTTCGCGCTCAACGCGCTGATGGATCCGGACGTGGACTTCGTCACGCTGCTGGGCACCGCCGGCACCGGCAAGACCCTGCTGGCGCTGGCGGCCGGCCTCGCGCAGACGATGGACGCGCAGCGCTACCGCGAGATCCTCATGCCCCGCGCCACCATCAGCGTCGGCGAGGACATCGGCTTCCTGCCCGGCACCGAGGAGGAGAAGATGACGCCCTGGATGGGCGCGCTGACCGACAACCTCGAAGTGCTGCTGCCGAGCAACAAGGAGGGCGGCGCATGGGGCCGCGCCGCGACCAACGACCTGCTCGCCTCGCGCATCAAGATCCGGTCGATGAACTTCATGCGCGGGCGCACCCTGCTCGACCGCTGGCTGATCCTGGACGAGGCGCAGAACCTGACGCCCAAGCAGATGAAGACCCTGGTCACCCGCGCCGGCCCCGGCACCAAGATCGTGTGCCTGGGCAACGTCGAGCAGATCGACACGCCCTACCTGACCGAGACCACCTCCGGCCTGACCTACGCGGTGGACCGCTTCAAGCACTGGGCCCACAGCGCGCACGTCACCCTGCGCCGCGGCGAGCGCTCGCGGCTGGCCGACTACGCCTCCGAAGTCCTCTGAATCGCGGCTATAGCCGCTCCCACAAAGGCGGTTTGGTCCCCCAAAGCAGGCGGCTGCTGCCCTGGAACAGGCGTCGCCGCCTAGGTGGCGGCGGCCTCGTCGGCGGCGGCGGCGCGCTGGGCTTCGACATGGCGCAGGCCCTCGGACAGGTCGGTGAAGTAGCTGCCCGGCATGTCCCGGCTCACCACCTCGGCGCGCACCAGCTTGCGCAGCACGCCCATGTTCGCGCCGCTGAGAAGCACCTGGACGCCCTGCCTGCGCTGGTGCGCGATCGTCGACTCCAGGCGCTTGAGGCCGGTGGCGTCGATGAAGGGCACCCGCTCCAGCCGCAGGGCGATCCAGCGTGGCGGCGTCCGCGTCCACGATAGCGCGCGCTCCAGCGAGTCCACCGAGCCGAAGAAGAACGGCCCGTCGATCGAGTACACCGCCACGTCCGGGGGAAGCGACTCGAGGCCGGCCTCCTCGAGTTCCTGCTTCAGGCTGGCCTGCCGGTGCTGGACGACCTCGACCGACGAGGCCATGCGGCGCATGAACTGCATCATCGCCAGGATCACGCCGATGTTCACCGCCACCACCAGGTCGGTGAGGATGGTCAGCCCGAAGGTGATCAGCAGGATCGCCACGTCCGCGCGCGGGGCCTGCCGCACCATGCGCAGGAAGCGCGGCGCCTCGCTCATGTTCCAGGACACCACGAACAGGATCGCCGCCAGTGCGCACAGCGGCACCCTGCCCGCCCAGGGCGCGACCACGATCAGGATCAGCACCAGCGCCAGCGCGTGCACGATGCCCGCGATCGGGGAGTTGCCTCCGTTGCGGATGTTGGTCGCCGTGCGCGCGATCGCGCCGGTCGCGGCGATGCCGCCGAACAGCGGCGACACGATGTTGGCGATGCCCTGGCCGATCAGCTCCTGGTTCGAGTTGTGCCGGGTGCCCGCCATGCCGTCGGCCACCACCGCCGACAGCAGCGATTCGATCGCGCCGAGCATGGCGATCGTGAACGCCGACGGCAGCAGCAGCATGACGTCGTCGAAGCCGATCGACGGCACCTGCAGGCTGGGCAGCGCCCGCGGGATCGCGCCGAAGGTGGACTCGATCGTGGCCACCCCCGGCAGGTCGGCCACCGACACCACCAGCGTCACCGCGACCATGGCCAGGAGCGGCCCGGGCACGCGCGCCATGCCGGGGATGCGCGGGCCGTACAGGGCCAGCGCCAGGCTGCCCAGCGCCAGCAGCGTGGTCGGCAGGTGGAGCGATGCGAACGAACCCAGGAGCTGCCAGGCCTTCAGGTAGAACGGCCCGCCGCCGGGCGCGGGCAGTCCGAAGAAGTACTCCCACTGGCCGACCCAGATGATCACCGCGATGCCGGCGGTGAAGCCCACGATCACCGGATCCGGGATGAAGCGGATCACCGCGCCCAGGCGCGCCAGGCCCATGACCACCAGGATGACGCCGGCGATGAGCGTGGCCACCAGCAGGCCGCTGACGCCGAACTGCGCGACCACGCCGGCGAGGATGACGATGAAGGCGCCCGTGGGACCCGCGATCTGCACCCGCGAACCGCCGAACAGGGACACCGCGAGGCCGGCGATGATCGCGGTGTACAGGCCCTGTTCCGGCTTCACGCCCGAGGCGATCGCGAAGGCCATCGCCAGTGGCAGCGCGACCACGCCGACGATGAGCCCCGCGGCGATGTTGCGCGGCCAGTTCGACGGCTTCAGCAGTCCGGCGCGTGCGGCCTCGACGATCGCGATCATGTGCCGCTCCCGGTCCTGAAACGCACGCCGCGGCCACCGGCCGGGCTGGCTGCATTGTCGCCGATCAGCTCCACCCCCGCGGCCTCCAGCGCGTCGACGACCCGGGTCAGCGAGCCGACCACGCCGCGGACGTTGCCCGCGCTGGCCTCCATGCGCTGGATGGTGGGCACCGACACTCCGGCCAGCCGGGCAAGCGTGCGCTGGTCGATGCCGAGGAGGGCGCGCGCGGCGCGCATCTGGGACGAGGTGATCATGCCGCGACTCCGGCAAGGAACATGCACTTTGATATCTGGGATATCATAAGGGCCGTATTATACGGCAACCAGGGCCGCGTCGGTCATGATGCCCGTCCGCCTGCCCGCCCCGGCCCCGTATGCTTCGCCCCGCCGCCCCTTCGCCTCCGCCATGACCCAGATCCCATCCGCCCTGACCATCGCCGGCTCCGACTCCGGCGGTGGCGCCGGCATCCAGGCCGACCTCAAGACCTTTGCCGCGCACGGTGTCCACGGCCTGTCCGCGATCACCGCCCTCACCGCGCAGCACACCCGGGGCGTGACCGCCGTCCACGTGCCCCCGGTCGGGTTCCTGCTCGCCCAGGTCGATGCCTGCTTCGACGACTTCCGGATCGAGGCGGTCAAGATCGGCATGCTGGCGTCCGCCGAAGTGATCCACGCCGTCGCCGACGCCCTGCTGGCGCACCGGCCGCCGCGGGTCGTCCTCGACCCCGTGATGGTGGCGACCTCGGGCGCGCGGCTGCTCGAAGAGGATGCGCTCGACGCGCTGCGCACGCGGCTCCTGCCCATGGCCGACATCATCACGCCGAACATCCCCGAGGCCGAACTGCTCCTCGGCCGCCGCATCGAGGGCCCGGCGGAAGCCGACGCGGCCCTGGGAGCCCTCCGCGGACTCGGGGCGCGCGCGGTGCTGTTGAAGGGAGGCCACCTCGACGAGGGCGCGGAGGTCGTCGACCGCTACGCCGACGGGTCGCGGCGCTCTGCGATCCGCGGCCCGCGCCTGCAGGTCGACGGCCACGGCACCGGCTGCACGCTCGCGGCGGCGATCGCCGCCGGCCTCTGCCGCGGCCGGGAGCTGGACGCGGCCTGCGCGGACGCGGTGGCCTACATCCGCGAAGCGCTCCGCCTTGGCACGCGCCCCGGGCGCAGCGACGTGCTGGTGCTCGGACACTTCGCCGCCCGCGCGCCGGAATGAACCGCGCGCAGCCGTCGCCCGCGCCTGCGCCAGGCGACGCCGCGCTCGCGATCCCGCTGCAGGCCGCCGACGGACATCGCTTCGAACTGCTGGCCTGCATTCCCGACGAGCCGCGGCGCAGCCTGCTCTGGCTTCCGGCGCTGGGCGTCGCCGCGCGCCACTACCTGCCCCTCGCCGAGGCGCTGGCCCGGCGCGGCGTCGCGGTCTTCCTGCACGAATGGCGCGGGCACGGCAGCAGCAGCCTGCGCGCCGGCCGCCGCTGCGACTGGGGCTATCGCGAGCTGCTGGTGGATGACCTCGACGCCAGCGAGGCCGCGGTGGACGCGGCGTCGCCCGGCCTGCCGCGCACCCGCGGCGGCCACAGCCTCGGCGGGCAGATTGCATGCTGCCGCCTGGCGCTGGCCCCGCATGCCTGCGACGCGCTTTGGCTGGCCGGCTGCGGCGCCCCCTACTGGCGCGCGTTCCCGCGTCGCGAACGGCTGTGGCTGCCGCTTGCCTATCGCGCCCTGCCCTGGCTCGCCGAACGCGCGGGCCGGCTGCCGGGCCGGCGCATCGGCTTCGGCGGCAACGAAGCGCGGAGCGTGATGCGGGACTGGGCCGGGACCGCGCTCAGCGGCCGCTACGCCGCGCCCGGACTCCCCGCCCTCGAGCCCGGGATGGCGGATGCCGCGGTCGAGGTCCGGGCCGCGCTGTTCGAGCGCGACTGGCTGGCGCCGGAATCGTCGCTCGAGCACCTGATGACGAAACTGCCGCGCGCGCGGAAAGCGACCAGGACCTTCGCACGCGCCGACCTGGGCGTGCGCGCCGACCATTTCGCGTGGATGCGCGCGCCCGGGCCCGTGGCCGACTGGTTCACCGCCTGAAGCCGGCGGAAGCGGGCCCATCGCTCACGGCGCGGCCACCCGCCCGCCCGCACACTCATGACCATGGATACGCGGATCTGGACGATCGGCCATTCGACGCGGACGCTCGAGGAGTTCCTGGGCCTGCTCGCGCAGCATGGCATCACGGCGATCGCGGACGTGCGTCGCCATCCAGGTTCGCGCCGACTGCCGTGGTTCGCGAGCGAGGCCCTGGCCGCGAGCCTGCGCGCGGCGGACATCGAGTACGCGTGGATCCCGCAGCTGGGCGGTCGCCGCCGGCCACGGCCGGGCTCCAGCAACACCGGCTGGCGCAACGCCTCCTTCCAGGGCTATGCAGACCACCTCGACAGCGCCGAGTTCGCCGAGGGACTCGAGCGCGCGTTGGAGCTCGCCGGGCGCCGTGCCACCGCGCTGATGTGCGCGGAGGGCGTCTGGTGGCGCTGCCACCGCGCCCTGATCTCGGACGTGCTCAAGCTTCGTGGCCTCGAGGTGCTGCACATCCTCGACGGCGGCGAGCCGAAGCCGCACCCGTGGACGCCGGTGGCAAGGGTGGTCGATGGCCGGCTGGACTACGGCCCCCGCCAGGGCAGCCTGCTTCAGGACGCCGCGGCGCCGCCGGGCGCAGCCGGCCCGTCCGCGTAACCGCCGGGATTGCGCGACTGCCAGTGCCAGGCATCGCGGCACATGGCGTCGATGTCGTGCTCGGCGCGCCAGCCGAGCAGCCGGTGCGCCAGCGAAGGGTCGGCGTAGACCTCGGCGACGTCGCCCGGCCGCCGGTCGACGATTTCGTACGGTACCGCGCGTCCGCTCGCGCGCTCGAAGGCACGCACCAGCTGGAGCACGCTGGTGCCCTGCCCCGTCCCCAGGTTGATGCTGGCGCTGCGATGCCCGCGCACGAGGAAGTCGAGCGCGTCGGCGTGCGCGCGCGCGAGGTCCATCACGTGGATGTAGTCGCGGACTCCGGTGCCGTCGACCGTCGGCCAGTCGCCGCCGAACACCGCCAGGCGCTCGCGCAGGCCGACCGCGACCTGGCACACGTAGGGCATCAGGTTGTCCGGCACGCCACCCGGCGCCTCGCCGATCAGGCCCGAGGGATGCGCGCCCACCGGGTTGAAGTAGCGCAGGTTCACGGCGCGGAAGCCGGGGTCGCTCGTGCACAGGTCGCCGATCAGCTGCTCCATGACCAGCTTGGTGCGGCCGTAGGGATTGGTGACCCGCAGCGGCGCGTCCTCCCGCACCGGCACGCCGTCGGGATCGCCGTAGACCGTGGCCGAGGAGCTGAATACCAGCCGGCCCACGCCGTGCGCGCGCATCGCCTGCAGCAGGTGGATGGTGCCGCCGATGTTGTTGTCGAAGTAGTCCAGCGGCCGCCGGCAGGAATCCCCGACCGCCTTCAGCGCGGCGAAATGGATGACCGCGTCGATGCCGCGTCCCTTGAACAGGCCGTCGACCGCCGCGCGGTCGCGCAGGTCGGCGCGGTGCAGCTCCGGCTCCCGCCCGGTCAGCGTCGCCAGCCGGCCGGCGACCAGCGGCGAGCTGTTGCTGAAGTTGTCGACCAGCACGAGCTCATGGCCGCGCCCGGCCAGCTCGACGCAGGCGTGGCTGCCGATGTAACCCGCCCCGCCGGTAACGAGCACGCGCATTGGACCTCCTGCTTCCCCCGTGGAGGTGGAAGGGTACGCCAACCGCGCCGGTGACCGCAGCGGACCACCTTTGCCGTTTGTCATGGTGACCCGATCCACGTGGATGTCCCGCCCATGATGCTGTTCCGACTGTCCGCCGCCCTCCTCCTGACCCTTCTGCTGGGCGCCTGCGCGGCGTCCCGGGGCAGCATCGAGGTGCCACCCGACCAGCCCGACGCGAGCGTCTCCGAATACCTGATCGGCGTGGACGACATCGTGCAGGTGACCGTCTGGCGCAACCCGGAGCTCGGGATCACGGTTCCGGTGCGACCGGACGGGATGATCTCGGTGCCGCTGGTGGGCGACATCCGCGCCGGCGGCAGCACGCCGGAGCGCGTGGCGGCCGAGATCCAGGCCAAGCTCGCCGACTACGTCCGCGACCCGCACGTCGCGGTCATCCTCACCGAGCTGCGCAGCCATGAGTACCTGTCGCGGGTGCGGGTCACCGGGGCGGTGCGCACGCCGGTCTCGATTCCCTACCGCCAGGGCATGACCGTCCTCGACGCGGTGCTCGCGGCCGGCGGCGTCACCGAGTTCGCGGCGCCCGACCGCTCGAACCTGCACCGCCGCGCGGGCGAGGGCGCGCAGAGCTACGCCATCCGCCTCGACCGGATCCTCGACCGCGGCGACCTGGCGACCAACTACAAGGTCGCGCCCGGCGACGTCATCACCGTCCCGGAGCGGACCCTCTGATGGCACTGCCGATCCACCTGCCCGGCCAGGCGAGCCACCAGCCCACGCCCGCCGAACTCGCGCCGATCCTGCTCGAGGAGGCGCGGCGCCGCAAGGTCGCCATCACCACCACCTTCGTCGCCATCGCCCTGCTGGCCCTGCTGGCGGGCCTGGTCCTGGTCCCGAAGAACTACACCTCCTCGGTGACGATCCTGGCGCAGCAGAGCGACATCATCGAACCGCTGCTCGAGGGACGCGCCGTCCCCACGGGCGTCAGCGACCGCGCCGGCATGGCGCGGCAGGTGATCTACAGCCGCAAGGTCATGAACGAGGTGCTGGCGGCCGGCGGCTGGCTCGACGGCGACCCCTCGCCCCGCGCGCGGGAAGCGCTGGTCGAGGACCTCCAGGGGCGCATCAACATCACCAGCCCGCGGCAGGACCTGGTGACGATCGCCTACACGGACAACGATCCGACCCGCGCCTTCGAGGTGGCCGAGCGCCTGGGCGAACTGTTCATGGAGGAAACGCTCGCCGCCAAGGAGCGCGAGAGCCGCGAGGCCTTCGAGTTCATCGAGGCGCGGGTCGCCGACTACCACACGAAGCTGGTCTCGGCCGAGCAGGCGCTGCAGGACTACCGCTCCCGCAACGCCGACGCGCAGCCCGGCAGCGTCGCCGACACGACCTCGCGCATCAGCTCGCTCCGCGGGCAGCTCGAACAGGCGCGGATGGCCCTGATCGAAGCGCAGTCGCGCGTCGACCTCCTGCAGTCGCAGCTGTCGGGCGAGTCCTCGGTGACCGCGGTGATGACCCGCGAAAGCCTGTACCGGGCGCAGCTCCAGGAGCTGCAGTCGCAGCTCGACACGCTGCTGCTGACGTATACCGAGCAGTACCCGGACGTGGTCCGGATCCGCCACCAGATCGCCGACATCCAGCGCAGCATGGAGGAGCAGGCGCAGGACCCGTCGCCGCTGGGCAGCGCCTTCGGCAGCACCGCACAGCTCAACCCGCACTTCCAGGAGCTGCGCACCCAGCTCTCCGAGGCGCAGCGGGTCAGCGCCTCGACGGCCTCGCGCGTGGGCATGCTCGAGAACCTGCTGGCCGCCGAGCTGGAGCGCAGCGGCCGCATCGCCGCCTCCGAGAGCGCGCTGGCCGAACTGACCCGCGACTACGAGGTCAACCGCGAGATCCACCAGGACCTGCTGCGGCGGCGCGAGAACGCCCGGGTGTCGATGGACCTCGACCGCGAGCAGCGGGGCCTGACGCTGCGGGTGCAGGATCCGGCGGTGATGCCGGTGCAGCCAAGCGGCCTGCGCCTGATGCATATCGTGGCCGGCGGCCTCGCCGCGGCGATCGCGCTCCCCCTCGGCCTGCTGTTCCTCGTCGTCCGCTTCGACCCGCGGGCCCGCTCGGTCGCCCAGCTGGAGCACGGACTTTCGCTGCCGATCCTGACCGAGATCCCGCCGTACCGCACGGCGGTCGACCGACGGCGCGAGTGGTTCAGCACCGCCATGTGCGCACTCGCGGTCGGTGCGGTCGCCGTGCTCTATACCGGGATATTCGTGATGAAGCAGCTGGCCCTCTGACATGCAGGCAATCGATCCCATGCACGACGACGCGTCTTCCGGCGCCGATCCGCGGACCGGCCCGCGCGCGGCCATCCATCCGATCACGACCACGCCGGCGGACAGTCGCCCCCGGCTACCCGCCAGGGCGCTCGAGGAGCGTCGCCTGATCCATCGCAGCGAAGGCCTGCGGCAGCACGCCGACGCCTTCCGGCAGCTCCGCACCCGCCTGACCGGGATGCTCCCCGGCCGCAATTTCGTCACCCTCGTGGTGCCGGTGAACCCGCGCTGCGGCGGCAGCTTCGTCGCCCGGAACCTGGCGGCCGCGTTCGCCTTCGACGAATCGAAGCAGGCGCTGCTCCTCGACTGCGACGCGCGCTATCCGTCGCAGCACACCGCGCTCCGGCTGGACGTGCAGGCAGGGCTCGTCGACTACCTGTTCGACCCGGCCACCGAGATCACATCGCTCGTCCATCCCACGGGCGTCCCCCGCCTCGACGTGGTCCCCTTCGGGCGCCCGATGGAGTCGGCCTCGGATGCTTTCACCTCCAGCCGCATGCGCACGGCGATCGATTCCCTGCGCGGCACCACCCAGAACCGGTACCTGGTCCTCGACGGCCCGGCGGTGCACGGGGCCCCGGACGCGCGGATCCTCTCCGACCTCGCCGACCTGGTCGTCCTCGTGGCCGGGTACGGACGCACCACGCGCGAGGACGTGGAGCGCGCGGCGACGGGCTTCGAGGCCGGCAAGGTCGCCGGGGTCGTCTTCAACAAGGGCGTTTGAAAGGAGGCGGCCATGCCGCGGAGATCAAGGATCTGCGTCGCGGTGCTGCTTGCAGTGGCCGCCAGCCATCCCGCGCCGGCCGATGCCGTGCGCATCGACTATTCGCTGGACCTCGGCGGCGAGCACAACGACAACGTCGCGATGGAGGCCGTCGACCCCGAGTCCCAGAACATCGCGCAGGCCGGGCTGGGCTTCACCATCGCCGAGGAGACCTCGGCGGTGCGGCTGCTGCTGACCGGAAGGGCGGACTACCTCCACTACGAGGACGTCTACTCGGACCGGCTGGACGCGATGCTGCGGGGACGCTTCGACTGGATGGCGATCCCCGACCGGCTCCAGTTCACGGTCGAGGACACGATGAGCACGCGCCCGGTGGACGGCCTGCTTCCGGACACGCCGGCGAACCGGCAGCGGATCAACACCTTCGCCGCCGGCCCCACCCTGTTCTTCCGCTGGGGCGGGACCATGGACGGCGCGGCCGACCTGCGCTTCGTCCGCGACACCGCGGAGGAGACCCGCGACCTGAACGCCAAGCGCCTGTCCGCCGCGCTAGGGGCGACCCACGAGTTCGACGGCACCAGCCGGCTGTCCTTCAACGGCGGGATGGAGTGGATCGACTACGACCACGACGACGTCGCCCGCGACGTCGACCGCCAGGATGCGTTCGCGCGCTACGAGCGCGACCTGGCGCAGCTGCAGCTGGGCGTCGACGCCGGCTGGACGCGCCTGGACTACGACGACGGCGAGACCGTGGACGAGCCCCTGTTCCGGGTCGACCTGGCCTGGACGCCGACCGCGCGCAGCCGCTACGTCGCGTTTGCCGCGAGGCAGCTTTCCGACGCCTCGCGCGACATCAGCCGGCTTCCCGCCGGCGGTCCCGACGGCGGCATTCCCGCCGGCGTCCCCGTGGGCGAGATCTCGCCCACGTCGTCCCACTTCAAGGAGCGCCGGCTCGAGCTGGGCTATGAATACACCGGCGCCCGCTTCAACTTCGAGGTCCGGCCAAGCGGCTACCGGGCACGCTATGTCGACGCCGCCCTGCTCGACCACGACGGCGTGGGCCTGGCCCTCGGGGTGGTGTGGACCCTGCGCCCGGCGCTGCTCCTCGACGCCTCGGCCTCGTACGACGAGATCGACTACATCAACCTCGACAGCACCACCCGGAGCACACGCTACGGCATCGGCCTGCGCAAGGAATGGACGCGCAACTGGAGCACCCGCCTGTCGTGGGCCCGCTACGAGCGGAGGATGTCGGCGACCGGGACCAGCATCTCGCAGGACGTGCTTTACCTGGGCGTGACCTATGCCAACCGCTGAGCCGCCGCGCCGGGTCCTGCCCGTCCACGCCGTGCTGGCCGCGAGCCTGCTGTTCGCCGCCGGATGCGCGGATTCGACCGCGCTGGACGCCACGCCGGCACCGGCCGTCGCCGCCACCGGCGGGGGCAGCAGCGGCGCCGGCGGCGCGCCGCCGGCGGACGCGGGCCAGGAAGGACCGGGCGAGGCGGCCGCCTCCGGCGCCGATCCCGCGGCGGGCATCGAACCCGGGCTGCACGCGCGGCTGGACCACATCGACCGCAGGTCGCACGCGTTCTCGCGCTTCCGCGGCTGGGTCGACCGGGCCGTGGCCGGCAACCCGGGCTACAACTTCTCCGCCACCGACGCGGCGACCATGTACCTGCTCACCGGCCGCCAGGCCTACTGCGACCTCGCGGTGCGCCTCGTCGAAGCCCAGGTGGGGGACGCCGAGCGGGCGATCGCGGCAGGGGGCTTCGCGCCGGTGGCGGGCAACTCCTACCTCGAGGCCGGTCACGCGATCGGCGCGCTGGCGGCGACCTGGGATGCGTGCCGTGCAGGCCTCGACCCGGCGCAGGCCGCGCGCTGGACGGCCTATGCTGACCAGACGATCGCCAACATCTGGAACCACCGCGGCGCGCGCTGGGGCGGACGCCCGCATCCCTGGACCGGATGGGCCACGGACAACCCGGGAAACAACTACTACTACAGCTTCCTCGCCGCGACGATGTCCTGGGCCCTCGCCAGCGGCAATGCCGCGATGCTCGCCGACCTGCGCGAGCGGCGCATCCCGCCCCTGCGCGCCTATTTCGACCGCCTCCCCGGCGGCGGCAGCAGCGAGGGCACCGGCTACGGCGTCTCGCACATGAACCTGTTCCCGCTGTACGCACTGTGGCGGGACGCGACCGGCGAGGACCTGGCCAATGCCAACAGCCACCTCACCGATTCGATCCACTACTGGATCCACGCCACCGTGCCCGGCTTCACGCACTACGCCCCGATCGGCGACCAGGCGCGCTATGCCAACCCGGAGATCTTCGACTACCACCGCGCGCTCATGCTCCACGCGCGCTCGCTGACGAGCGACGAGCGGGCCCGCGACGCGGCCTCGTGGTGGCTGGGGCGGATCCCCGTGTCCGAGATGGGCCAGGGCTTCAACTTCCGCACCGACCTGCTTCCCGCCGGCGACGGCGGCAGCCCGCCTGGCGCTCTGTTGCACCACGCCACCGGCGTCGGCCACCTGTTCGCGCAGGACTGGCGCGCGGTCACCGCCAACATCTGGACCCGCAGCGGCATCAACCAGGCCACGAGCGTGCACAACGTGGTCCGCTTCGAGCGCAGCGACCTGCGCCACCGCCAGTGCCAGGCGCCGCTGGACGACATCGTGGTGCAGCAGTGCCACGGCACCCGCTCCACGCTGGAAGTGGTGCCCGGCGCGGACGGCGCGTTCACCGCCGTGGCCGACCTGACGCCCGCCTACGCCGGCAACCCGGCCCTGCGCAGCTGGCGCAGGCACTTCGACTTCAAGGGCGGCGCGCTGACGGTGCGCGACGAGTTCAGCATCCCCGCCGGCACCGAGGCGATCTTCCAGCTCAACGTGCGCGAGCGGCCCGCCATCGACGGACAGGTGGCGAGCGCGGGCCGGCTGCGCATGACTGTGCTCGAGCCGGCCGACGCACGGCTGAGCGCCCAGGCCTGGCCGGAGATCGGCGGCGAGGAGTTCCGGGACGGATGGCGCATCGAGGTCCGCGGCGGCGAGCGCGGCTACCTGGTGCGGCTGGAGGCGCGCTGAGCGCTCAGGCCCGCTTCGCGAGCGCGTTGACGGCGTAGCAGGCGAACCAGCGCGCCGAGGCCAGGCGCCCCCGCCCTTCGACCTCGCGGTAGATGCGCCACTGCCAGCGCGCCGCCTCGCGCTTGTCGGCCGACAGCGACCCGCGCCGCACGAGGTAGTGCGCAAGCGGCCGACCCTCGTCGGCGCGCACCGCCGTGCCCGCCCGCCGGACCATGTCCAGCCAGAAGGCGTAGTCCTCGTGGCCGATGCGGCGGAACCGCCCGTCGCCGATCGCGCGGTCGTAGAGGCCGGTGAGGTTGCCGATGTGGTTGCTGCGCAGCATCGCCGCATGGTCCAGCCGCGCCGGGGGCGTGACCACGCCGAGGTCGCGACCGTCCTCGGCCACGCGCTGGTAGCGCATGCACGAGACGGCGGCGCCCGCCGCCTGCATCACCCGGAGCTGCACCTCCAGCTTGCGGTCGCTCCACCAGTCGTCGCTGTCGAGGAAAGCCATGTAGCGCCCGGTCGCGGCCTCGATGCCGGCGTTGCGCGCAGCGGCCACGCCGCCGTTCCTGGGCAGCAGCACGGGCACCACGCGCGGGTCGTCCGCGGCGGCCGCGGCGATGATGTCCCTCGAGCCGTCGGTGGAGCCGTCGTCCACCAGCAGCAGTTCGACCGCGGCGTGCGTCTGGGACAGGACCGAGCCCAGCGAACGTGGCAGGGTGGCCGCCGCGTTGTAGACCGGCATCACCACGCTGACCGTCGGCCTGGCGGTCGCGGGCGTCGCGCTCACGCCCTGCCTCCCGCCCAGGAGGACGGCGGCGGCGGCAGGACGAAGTCGCGGAAGCGCGACGGGTCGCCCTCGTGGCCGGCCTCCGCCGCCTTGGCGATGTTGTACATCTCCCGCGCGGTCACGTAGTGCAGTACGTTGCGACTGCCATCGTTGTACTCGCGCTCGAGGTAGTCGTGCATGGCATCGACCGGTGCACCGAGCAGGGTGTCCATGTCGGTTTCCTGCGCGCCGTGGGTGTGGACCTTCACGAAGACCCATTCCGGCCGGCCCTCGACGTGCACGCCGGTCCGCACCCACAGGTCCACCCGCTCCGGGGTTGGCGGCGAGGTCCGGCGCACGTCGGAGTTCTCGATCCTGGGCACCAGCCCGAACCGGCGGTCGCGCCAGTTCAGGGCCAGCGGCCCCTGCATGACCAGCAGGTCGCCGCTGGCCGCGCCGCCCACCCGCATCGGCGTGCCGGTGTCGTGCGACCTGGGCTTCGCGGGGTCGTCGGTGGCGTAGTAGAGGGAGTTGACGGTCCGCGTCTGGGTTTCGCTCGGCGCCGAAGGCAGCGTGAAGTCCGCGTAGCAGCCGAGCTCGCGGAGGAGCACCAGCTCGTTGTCCAGGCCGCACCACTTCCCGTCGGCCCGCGAGTTGTCCAGGCACCAGTTGCCGTGGATGAAGGCGAAGCGCGGCTCGCCCGTTTCCGGATCGCGCGGAAGCGCGCCGTGGCGCTCGTTGAGCGTGCGGCAGAAGGCGGACATCTGCCGGCGGAAGTTGTCCTCGGTGTCGTCGTTGTGGTGCAGGTGGACCTCGATCTCGCCGAAGCCGTCCGCGCACAGCGCCGCCAGCTTGTCGAGGTGCTCCGGCGCGTACTCCTCCGCCGGATAGAAGAAGCTGTGCTGCGGCGGCCGGCCGTCGGCGTCACGGTGCTTCGAGGCCATGGCCCGGTAGTCCCGGCACCAGCGGTCGACGCGCGCCGCCTGGGTCGCGGCGTCCGCACCCTTCCACATCGGCTCGAAGTGGTCGACGAAGCAGAACATGACGTGGCGCGTGCGGCCGCCGGCGTCGGGCAGCCGGCGCCGCAGGTAGGGCAGGATCCAGTGCTGCATGTTGCGGGAGCGCAGCAGCAGCACGAGCAGCCCGGCGCCGGCCAGCAGCAGGACCACGATCGCGACGGCGAGCACGGTCACGCGACCTTCCCCGCGTAGATGTCCTCGTAGCGCCGCGCCATCGCCTCCAGCGACCCGTTCTGGCGCACCCACTGCCTGCCGTTGCTGCCCATCCGCGCCGTTGCCTCCGTGTCGCCCAGCATCGACGCCAGCGCGCTG
>JAAZHF010000161.1 GCA_012510865.1 Gammaproteobacteria bacterium | reverse complement strand
CGGACCGAAGACCAGGTCGACGAAGGGCGCGCGCTTCACGATCGCCTCGCCCTCCTGGCTGGCGACGCAGCCGCCGACGCCGATGAGGACCGGGCGGCCGTCCTGCTTCAGGTGCTTCCACCGGCCCAGCTGGCTGAACACCTTCTCCTGCGCTTTTTCGCGGATCGAGCAGGTATTGACCAGGATCACGTCGGCATCCTCGGCCTTCGTGGTCAGTTCGAACCCGTCGGACTCGGCCAGCACGTCGGCCATCCGGGCCGAGTCGTACTCGTTCATCTGGCAGCCGTGGGTCTGGATGTAGAGCTTGCGGGGCGAGCGGGCGGCGGGATCCATGGGGTTCTCCGGGGCGCGGCGGTGATTCCGGGCCGGGGCGCGCATTCTACAGCCTGCCCGGGGCTGGCCTGTCCCGGCGCGCGCGGGCGTTTCTTCGAAGACGGTCACGGTTGCCGGCCTTGGCAAGCCCGGTCCAACAGTGGAGACTGCGCCCGATGGAGGGGCGGGGATGAATCGCTTCGGGACGATCCTGGGTGTCGCGTGCGCGGCCGTGGCCGGCCTCGCCTGCATCGCCGTGCCCGCCACGGCGGCCGCGGGCACGATCTACCGCTGCGACGGCCAGGACGGCGTCACCAGCTACGTGAGCAAGCGGATCCAGGGCGCCAACTGCACCGTCGCCACCACGTATCGCCCCGGCAGGCCGTCGCGCCCGAGCCGTCCCTCGACCACGCCCGGGGCCGGCGCCGCGGGGGCGGTCGCGGCGGCATCGCCCGATGCCGGCGCCCCGGCGACCTTCATGGGCACCGGTGCCGCCGGCGCGGCGGCGGCTCCCACGGCGGCGTCGCAGGGCAGCGGGACCCGCCGCCTCGTGCAGGGCCAGGTCTACTCCTATGTCAAGGACGGCGTCCGCCACTACACCAGCCGCCGGCCCAGCGGGGGCGGCGCATCGGCCGTGCGCACCATCCGCTATTCGTTCTTCGAGACCTGCTACGCCTGCGGCTCGCCGGGCCTCGACTTCGCCAACGTCCGCCTCAACACCAGTGCCTACGAGGCCGAGGTCAAGGCCGCGGCGATGGAATTCGGGGTCGAGGAGGCGGTGATCCGCGCGGTGATGCACGCGGAGTCGGCCTTCAACCCGAACGCGCTGTCGCGCGTCGGCGCGCAGGGGCTCATGCAGCTGATGCCGGCCACCGCGGACCGTTTCGGGGTCGCCAACGCATTCGATCCGTCGCAGAACATCCGCGGCGGCGTGCAGTACCTGGCGTGGCTGCTCAAGCGCTTCAACGGCGACCTGACCCTCGCCGCCGCCGGCTACAACGCCGGCGAAGGGGCGGTGGACCGCCACAAGGGCGTCCCGCCCTACAACGAAACGCAGCGCTACGTCGAGCGCGTCGGCATCCTCGCCGCCCGCTACCGCACCCAGCTGGCCGCGAACTGAGGCGGCGCGGGGGTCCGGACGTTGTCCCCTGAATCGCCGTTCCGCTACACTTCATTGTCTTTGACGGCGGGCCTCCGGAACCGGACGCCCGTCCCGTGGCAGCCAGAACAACAGCGACCGGACGATTTTCGGAGTGGCGATGGGCAATGAAGGGGTACTGGATCCTGTCGAGGGGGGCACGGTCGACGCGGGTCGCCGACGCTTCCTGACAGCCACCACCGCAGTGGTCGGCGCCGCGGGCGTCGGCGTGGCCGCGGTTCCGTTCATCAAGAGCTGGTTTCCGAGCCAGCGCGCCCAGCTCGCCGGCGCGCCGGTCACCGCGGACATCAGCGCCCTGGCCGAGGGCGAGCGCATGATCCTCGAGTGGCGCGGCCAGCCGATCTGGATCGTGAAGCGCTCGCAGGCCATCCTGCAGGCGCTGCCCACGCTCAACGACCAGCTGCGCGACCCCGAGTCCGAGAACGTCGAGCAGCAGCCCGACTACATCCGCGAGGCCAGCCCCGAGCTGCGCTCCCTCAAGCCCGAGAGCTCGGTGCTCGTCGGCCTGTGCACCCACCTGGGCTGCTCGCCCGAGATGGTGGCGCAGATCGGCCCGGCGCCGTTCGACCCGGAGTGGAAGGGCGGGTAGTTCTGCCCCTGCCACAAGTCGAAGTTCGACATGGCGGGGCGCGTGTACCAGGGCGTGCCGGCGCCGACCAACCTCGTGGTGCCGCCGCACCATTTCGTCGACGACAACACGATCGTCGTCGGCGTCGATCCGCAGGGGGCCGCGTAAGCCATGTCGAACGTGATCACGCGCACCGCGAACACGGTGATGGACTGGGTCAACGACCGCGCGCCGGGCATGATGCCGATGTACCGGAAGCACATGACCGAGTACTACGCGCCGAAGAACTTCAACCTCTGGTACTACTTCGGCTCGCTGGCGCTGCTGGTGCTGGTCAACCAGATCGTCACCGGCATCTTCCTGACGATGCACTACAAGCCGTCCGCGGCCGAGGCGTTCAGCTCGGTCGAGTACATCATGCGCGACGTCGAGTGGGGCTGGCTGATCCGGTACATGCACTCGACCGGGGCCTCGCTGTTCTTCATCGTCGTCTACCTGCACATGTTCCGCGGCCTGATGTACGGCTCGTACCAGAAGCCGCGCGAGCTGGTGTGGATCCTCGGCATGCTGATCTACCTGGTGCTGATGGCCGAGGCCTTCCTGGGCTACGTGCTGCCCTGGGGCCAGATGTCGTTCTGGGGCGCGAAGGTGATCATCTCGCTGTTCGGCGCGATCCCCGTGATCGGCAACGGCCTGGTCGAGTGGATCATGGGCGACTACCTGCCCAGCGACGCGACCCTCAACCGCTTCTTCGCGCTCCACGTGATCGCGCTGCCGCTGGTCCTGCTGCTGCTGGTGGTCCTGCACCTGGGCGCGCTGCACGAGGTCGGGTCGAACAACCCCGACGGCGTCGACATCAAGAAGGGGCCGAAGGGCAACCGCTGGTCGCCCGCCGCGCCGAAGGACAGCATCCCGTTCCACCCGTACTACACGGTCAAGGACCTGGTGGGCGTGGGCTTCTTCCTGATGATCGCGGCCTTCATCATCTTCTTCGCGCCCGCCTTCGGCGGCTGGTTCCTCGAGCACGACAACTTCCCCGAGGCGAACCGCCTGGTGACGCCGCAGCACATCAAGCCGGTGTGGTACTACACGCCCTACTACGCGATGCTGCGGGTGGTCCCCGCCAGGCTCGGCGGCGTGATGGTCATGTTCGGCGCGATCATGATCCTGTTCCTGGTGCCCTGGCTCGACCGCGCCAAGGTCCGCTCGTACCGCTACCGCGGCTGGCTGTCGAAGCTGCTGCTCGGCCTGTTCGCGCTGAGCTTCGTGTGGCCGGGCAAGATCGGCGCCGGCCCCGGCACCGACCCGGTCGAGACCATCGTCGGCCGTTTCCTGACCTTCTACTACTTCGCCTTCTTCATCACGATGCCGCTGTGGACCAGGCTCGACGCCACCAGGCCGGTTCCGGAACGGGTGACGACGCATGACTAAGCCCATGACCCTGATCGGCCGCGCCGCCGGTTTCGCCGCCGCCATGCTGCTCTCGTTCTCGGCGCTCGCCGCCGGGGGCGCGGGCCTCCAGCAGGCCGGCACCGACCTCGGCGACCGCGCGTCGCTGCAGCGCGGCGCCAAGCTGTACATGAACTACTGCTCGGCATGCCATTCGCTGAAGTACCTGCGCTATTCGCGCATGGCCGAGGACCTCGGCCTGGGCGAGCAGGAGGTGATGGAGAACCTCAACTTCACCGGCGCCAAGTTCGGCGAGCACATCCTCAGCGCGATGCCGGCCGAGGGCGCGGCGCAGTGGTTCGGCACCGTGCCGCCGGACCTGAGCCTGACCTCTCGCGTCCGCGGCCCCGACTGGATCTTCAGCTACCTCAAGTCGTTCTACATCGACGACGAGCGCCCTCTGGGATGGAACAACACCGTGTTCCCGAACGCGTCGATGCCGAACGTGCTCTGGGAGCTCCAGGGCGTCCAGCGGCCGGTCTACGGCGGCAGGGACGAGGCCACCGGCGATCCCGTGATCGACCGCCTCGAAGTGGCCACGCCCGGAACCATGGACGGCGCGGAGTTCGACCAGGCGGTGCGCGACATCACCGCGTTCCTCGAGTACGCCGGCGAGCCGATCGCCCTCAAGCGCGACGCGATCGGCGTCTGGGTCATCCTGTTCCTTGCGTTCTTCACCTTCCTCGCGTGGCTGCTGAAGAAGGAATACTGGAAGGACGTCGACTGAGGGGCGCCAGCGGAAAACCGGGCAGCCGCCCGCGGAGTGCGGGCGGCGCCGATGCGGCTGGCGGATCCGGCCGCGGGAGAGTTGATCGATGATGGCAGCGAGTCCGCGCATGCGAAATGCACTCACGCTCTTTTCCTCCGTCGACGACGTCCTGTGCCACCGCGTGCGCCTCGTGCTCGCGGCCAAGGGCGTCACCTACGACCTGATCACCGTCGATCCGAAGGACCCGCCCGAGGACCTGATCGACCTCAATCCCTACCACTCGGTGCCGACCCTGGTCGAGCGCGACCTCGTGCTCTACGCCTCGAGCGTGGTCACCGAATACCTCGACGAGCGCTACCCGCATCCGCCGCTGATGCCCGTCGATCCGCTCTCCCGCGCGCGCCTGCGCCTGGCCATGCTGCGCCTCGAGCACGACTGGGTGCCCGAGGTGCGCGCGGTGCAGAACGGCACCAAGGCGCAGGCCGACGCCGCGCGCAAGCGCCTGAAGGAACTGCTGACGGCCTCGGTGCCGCTGTTCAAGGCCTCGAAGTTCTTCCTCAATCCCGAGATGAGCCTGGCCGACTGCGCCATGGCACCGATCATCTGGCGCCTGGAGTCGCTGGGGATCCCGCTGCCCAGGGACGGAAAGGCGATCGAGGACTACGGCAACCGGATCTTCCGCAATCCCGGGTTCACGCGGAGCCTGACGCCCCAGGAGCGCAACCTGCGCGACCTGCCGGGCTGAGTCGCGCGACGCGGTAGAATCCGCGCATGAACGACGCTCCCCGGATGACCAGCCACCGCCCGTACCTGCTGCGTGCGCTGTACGAGTGGATCGTGGACAACGGGATGACGCCGCACCTCCTGGTCGACGCGACGCGCGCAGGCGTACGCGTGCCCCCGCATACCGTGAAGGACGGCCGCGTGGTGTTGAACGTGGCCGAGCGGGCGGTCGCCCGGCTGTCGATGGACAACGAGGCGGTGAGCTTCACCGCCCGCTTCGGCGGCGTGAGCCACCCGGTGCTGGTGCCGGTCGACGCGGTGCTTGCGATCTATGCGCGCGAAACGGGGCAGGGCATGGCCCTGCCCGAGTATTCGCCCGGCGCGGGCCACGACGACCAGGCCGGGCAGGAAGCCGCCGAAGGCGCGGGCGAGGCCACCGCAGGACGCACTGCGCCTGGCGATGTGGTCCTCGGCGTGGTGGACGGCGGAGGCGATGCCGGGAGCGAAGCCGGCACCGAACCCGATCCCGGTGCCTCGCGGTCCGACGAGGATGGCGACGGCGACGGCGGGGACGATGGCGGCACGCCGCCGCCGCGTCGCGGCGCGCACCTGCGGGTGGTGAAGTAGCCGGCTCAGCCAGCGCCGGGCAGGACGTGCGACACCGCCGGCGAAGGTCCGCTGAAGGCCACCAGGCGACGGCCGTGGAAGACCATGCGTCCGCGGTTGCGGTCGGTCCCCTCGTGCGAGTACTCGAAGCGGAAGCTGCGCTCCAGGCCCAGGCGCCCGTCGCGGCGGCGGCGCAGCCGCAGGCCGGTCGCGTGGACCGTCTGGTCGAGCAGCTGCACGCCCGCGGCCTGGCAGGCCGCGCGGCCGATCTCGATCGCGTGTTCGCTGGCTGCGCGGGCGGAGTTCCACCACGCGTAGGCGAAGGCGCCGGCTATCATGAGCAGGATCAGTTCTGGCATGGCCATGCAATCTGGGGCCCGGCCGCGTCCTGGGCAAGTGTTTTCACGGGCTTCACGCACCACCCGGCAGTTTCCACACGATGAACAGTATCCGCCAGGCCGATGAGGCCCTTGTCCCAGACGCTCCCGCGAATCCCCGCGAAGCTCCCGTCGTCGCCACGGTGGTGCGGCCGGCGCTGCCGCCCTACGTCCTGCGCGGGGTCGGCGGCGTCGCCTTCGGGCGCACCTTCCCCCTGGTGGGCCCGACCGTGCTCGGGCGCGCGCCCGACTGCGGCATCCACCTGGACCACCCGGCGGTCTCGCGCCACCACATGCGGCTGACGCCCACGGCGGAGGGTCTGCTGGTGGAGGACCTGGGGTCGACGAACGGCTGGCTCCTGAACGAGACGCGGCAGCAGCGCGCCTGGGCGCGCCATGGCGACGAGATCGGCATCGACGTGCTGCGCTTCCGGGTGGTGGCGCCCGGCGCCCGCGCCACCGCCGCCCCGGTGCGCAAGTCGCGCCCGCTGTGGCCGCTGTGGTGGTGCATGGGCGCGGTCGTCGTCCTCGCCGCGATCGCCCTGCTGGTCCTGCGCTAGCCCGGCGGCGGGCCGAGCTTCAGCGACAGGTCGATCGCGTGGAGGTGCTTGGTGAGGCCGCCGATCGAGATGCAGTCCACGCCGTCGGCCGCGATCGCACGCAGCGAGTCGAGGTCCACGCCGCCCGACGCTTCCAGCGGGATCCGCCCCGCGGCGATGCGCACGGCTTCGCGTCGGTCGGCCGCGTCGAAGTCGTCGATGAGGATCCGGTCGCAGCCGGCGTCGAGGGCCTCGCGCAGCTCGCCCAGCGTTTCCACCTCCACGATCAGCGGCAGGGCCGGCTGGCTTGCGCGCGCGGCCGCGATCGCCTTCCCGATCGAACCGGCGGCGCGCACGTGGTTCTCCTTCAGCATCACCGCGTCGTAGAGGCCCATGCGGTGGTTGTCGCCGCCGCCCACCCGGACCGCGTACTTCTGCGCGACCCGCAGGCCGGGCAGGGTCTTGCGCGTATCCAGGATCCGCGCGCGCGTGCCGCGCACCGCCTCGACGTGGGCGGCCACCGTGGTCGCCGTCCCCGAGAGGGTCTGCAGGAAGTTGAGCGAGCTGCGCTCGGCGCTGACGAGGGCGCGGCTGCGTCCGCGCAGGGTGGCGAGCACGGTCCCCGCGGGGACGCGGTCCCCCTCGGCCACGCGCCAGTCGATCCGGACCCCGGGATCGAGCGCGCGGTGGCAGGCGTCGAACCACGGCCGTCCGCAAACCACCGCGTCCTCCTTGCAGAGCAGGTAGGCGGAGTCGGGTCCGTCCGGGAGCAGGGCCGCGGTGACGTCGCCGCCGCCGAGGTCTTCCGCCAGGGCCCGCCGCACGTCGGCCTCGACCACCTCCGCGGGGGGAGGGGCGAACCGACGGTCGGCTCCGGCGCTCATGCGCCCGGGAAGCCGCCGGCCTGCGAGGTGGCGATCGCCTCGTCCGCGAGCAGGACCGGGATGCCGTCGTCCACCCGGTACACCGTCTTCCGGTCGCGGGTGACCAGCGCCTCGCGCAGCGCTTCGGTCTGCGGCGTGTCGTCGGCGCGGCGCACCCCGCCCGCGGCGATGGCGCCGTTCAGCGCCTCCAGGCCCGCGGGCTCCAGCAGCGCCAGCGGCTGGCGGCTGGTGGGGCAGACGAGGATGTCGAGCAGCTTGCGGTCCATGGGCGGTACGGTCGCGTCGTGGGACCGCTAGAATACGTCTTTGCCACCGGGGACGGCCAATGACCGCCACCAACCGCCAGCCGGTCGTCGGCGTCGTGATGGGATCGCGATCCGACTGGGACACCATGCAGCACGCCGCGGGCATGCTCGACGCGCTGGGCATCGCGCACGAAGTGCGCGTGGTGTCCGCGCACCGTACGCCGGATGCGCTGTTCGACTACGCGGCCACCGCCAGCGCGCGCGGCCTCAGGGCGATCATCGCCGGCGCCGGCGGCGCCGCGCACCTGCCCGGCATGCTCGCCGCGAAGACCGCTCTGCCGGTGCTCGGCGTGCCGGTGCAGACCCGCGCCCTGAACGGCCTGGACTCGCTGCTGTCGATCGTGCAGATGCCGACCGGCGTCCCGGTCGCCACCTTCGCGATCGGCAATGCCGGCGCCGCGAACGCCGCGCTGTTCGCCGCGGCGCAGCTGGCGGCGGCCGGGGATGCCGCCGTCGCCGCCGCGCTCGACGCCTTCCGCAGGCGCCAGACCGACGAAGTCGCCGGCAGCGACGATCCGCGGCGATGACCACGGTCGGCATCCTCGGCGGGGGCCAGCTCGCCCGGATGATGGCGCTGGCGGGCGCGCGCCTGGGCCTGCGCTTCTCGGTGATGGACACCAGCGCGGATGCCTGCGCCGGCCAGTTCGCGCCGCTGGTGGTCGGTGACTACCGCGACCGCGACGCGCTGGCGGCGTTCGCGTCGGGGATCGACATCGCCACCTTCGACTTCGAGAACGTGCCCGCCGGCGCGGCGCAGTGGCTGAGCGAGCGCGTGCCGATGTTCCCCAACCCGCGCGCGCTGGCCACCAGCCAGGACCGCCTTGCGGAGAAGCGGCTGTTCGTGGAGCTGGGCATCCCGGTGCCCGCCTTCATCGCGGTCGACTCGCGCGACGGCCTGGACACGGCGGTCGCGGAGCTTGGCACGCCCTGCATCCTGAAGACCCGGCGCCTGGGCTACGACGGCAAGGGCCAGTTCCGCATCCGCGACGCGGCCGATGCCGATGCAGCCTGGGCCGCGCTGGGCGGGCAGGCGGCGGCGGGCGGGCTCATCCTCGAGGCCTTCGTGCCCTTCGAGCGCGAACTCAGCGTGGTCGCCGTGCGCTCCCGCGACGGGGAGTTCCGCGCCTGGCCGCTGACCGAGAACTGGCACGTGGACGGCGTGCTGTCGGCGAGCCTGGCGCCGGCGGACGTGGAGCCCGCGCTCGCGGGCCGCGCCGAGGCGCACGCGCGCGCCCTGGCCGAGGCGCTGGACTACGTCGGCGTGTTCGCCCTGGAGCTGTTCTGCCGCGATGGCGGGCTGCTGGCCGACGAACTCGCGCCCCGGGTGCACAACTCCGGCCACTGGACCATCGAAGGGGCCGAGTGCTCGCAGTTCGAGAACCACCTGCGGGCCGTGCTCGGGCTGCCGCTGGGCGCGACGCGTCCACTCGGGCGGTCCTGCATGCTGAACTGGATCGGCGGCATGCCCGATCCGCGGCCGGTGCTCGCGGAACCCGGAGGGTCCTGGCACGACTACGGCAAGTCGGCGCGGGAAGGCCGCAAGGTCGGACACGCCACCCTGCGTGCCGACGGCGACGCCGCCCTGGCCGGCGCGCTGGAGCGGGTGGGTGCAGCGCTCGGGCGCGAAGCGCAGGTGGAGCCGGTGGTCCGCCGCCTCCGCCAGGCCCCACCCGCGGCCGCGGCCCGCGCGACGCTACAATAGTGCGATCCCCACCGTGCGCCGCGTGGCTCCGCCCGCGCCGCCACACGCAGGAGCCGACATGGCGATCATCGAACGCATCCAGGCCGAGATCACCGGCCACCCCATCGTGCTCTTCATGAAGGGCACGCCCCAGTTCCCGATGTGCGGGTTCTCCAGCCGCACCGTCGGCGCGCTGCGCGAAGCCGGCGCCGACATGGCGACGCTGCACAGCGTGAACGTGCTCGAGGACCCCGAGGTCCGGGCCAACCTCCCGCGGGTGTCGAACTGGCCCACCTTCCCCCAGCTCTTCATCAACGGCGAGCTGATCGGCGGCTGCGACATCACCATGGAACTGTTCGAGTCCGGCGAGCTCGCGCGCATGGTCGCGGAGACGCAGAAGGCGTGAGCGGGCCCGCGGCCGCCGCGGGCGCGTCGGCCGCCCTGGCCGGGCGCGTGGTCCTCGTGACCGGCGCCCACGGCGGGCTGGGTTCGGCCGCCGCCGTGTCCTGCGCCCGGGCCGGCGCAACCGTGGTCCTGCTCGGGCGCCGCGTGCCGCGCCTGAACCGCGTGTATGACGCCATCGTCCGCGATCCGTCCGGGCTGCCCGAGCCGGTGAACTACCCCTTCGACCTCGCCGGCGCCGCCTACGACGACCCCGCCGAGCTCGCCGACCGGCTCGGCGCGCCGCTCGGCCGGCTCGACGGG
>JAAZHF010000160.1 GCA_012510865.1 Gammaproteobacteria bacterium | reverse complement strand
CTTCCGAACAACGCGCTCGGTGTGCGCGCCGCGCTCGGCTGATCGGCTGTCGCCGGCCTGCGGCGTCGCGCCGGCGCCGCTTGAACCACGTCGACCGGTCCAAGCGCACGCAGTTCGTCGAGCGCCAGCTCGTTGACCGCTGCGATCGGCTGATCGACGAGCAGGATCTCGTCGACGATCCGCAACACGCCGTCGACACCATCATCGCGCGGGACCTCGACCGCCACGGCGACCGGGCCCGGATAGGAGGTGATCAGCGCGCCGACGCCGGGATCTCCTGCCTGCTCCTGCGGCACCCAGACGCGGACCACCCCGCCGTCGCCGCAGACCACCCACCCAGCCGGCACCTGCGCGGTGAGCACCGCGGCGCGCCGCAGCACCGCACGTCGCCACAGCACCGGCCGCCGGCGCCTCGGCAGCGGCCCACCGAGCTGCACCAGCAGACCGCCACCGGGCCCGCGTCGCAGCGCGGAACTGGCAAGCACCGTGGATCCAGCACCGACGACAGCGCAAGAGGCCCCCGCGCTCTGGCTCATCGAGCCCCGCCCGGCGTGATCACGACGGTCCGGGCGGCGGCGACGATGCGAGCGGCAAACCGCGGGACCCGTGGCTCGACCTGTACGCGGACGTGGCCGGCCGAAATCGTCGCACGTGAACGCGCCCAACCGGGGCTGGCGGCCTGCACGGCCGCCTTCACGTCGCGGTTCTGTAGGCCGGCCATCGCGCCCGCCACAGCGGCCTGGTCAGCTGCTTCGCGCGCCGCGAACCCTGCGAGCAATGCGCTCAGCGAGAGCGCGACGACCAAGAGCAACGGCACCAACGCGACCAGCTCGACGCTCGCCTGCCCGCACTCACCCTGCGGCGCCGTCACGCGCCGACCTGATCGGGCAGCTGGGCGCGGCCGCCGACCCGTCCGAAATCAAGACCGGGCACGAGTGATGGAACCTTCAAGCGCACCGTCACCAGCCCCGCGTCCGTGCCGGCATCTCCGACCGCGACCCGGTGCCCCCGTGCCAGCATCGCCGGCAACGACTCCCGCACCGCGCGCCGCGCGTCTCCTCCCAGTGCCTGCTCGCGCGCGCCGATGCGCGCCACACCTCCCGCCGACCACATCGTCCAGCCCGCCACAGCCGCCTGCGCGACACACATCCCGGCAAGCAACAGCACCGGCAACAACGCGACGAACTCCACGCTGCCCTGACCGCACTCGGCGTGCACGCGTTCGCGCCGATGCCCGCGGCGCGAACGCGCTGACGCACTCCCAAGTACCCGGCCGCACCCCAGCGCATCGTGGACAGGTGACTTCCGTCGGCGTCTGGCGTGGCGTGCGGCCATGCACCGATCGTGCCGGTCGAGGCGTCACAGGTGTGCGCAGCACTGCAACGTTTCTGCGCAGACGAACGCGCCGGACTACGCGGCGCGGCGGCGGCTCAGGGAGGCCGCTGCCGCGGGCAGTGCGCCGAAGCAGCGTGCGGCACTTCGGCCGCCGGTGAATCTGCGGCGCCGCGCAGGCCACGCACCGGCTCCACCACCTCGACCAGCGGCTTCGGGCTGAACCGGTAACCCACACCGAAGTGCGTGTGGATGTACTCCCAGCCCGGCGAGGCGACCGCGAGCTTCTTACGCAGCTTGCGCACGAACACGTCGACCGAACGATCGCCGCGCGCCATCGCATAACCCCAGACCCGCTCGTAGATGTCGTCGCGCTCGAGCACCCGCTCCGGTGACGTGGCGAGCAGGCGCAACAGTTCGAACTCGCGGCGGGTCAACTCGAGCGACGCACCACCCACGAAAGCCTGGAACTGCTCGGCGCTGATCGTCAGTTCGCCGGCCGAAACCGCCGGCGTCACATCCTTTGCACGCGAGCGGGCGCGGCGCCGGGCGACTGCTTCCACGCGCGCGATCAGTTCTTCAGGATGGCACGGCTT
>JAAZHF010000159.1 GCA_012510865.1 Gammaproteobacteria bacterium | reverse complement strand
GAGTACACCGCCACCGTGGCGATGCCCATCCGGCGGGCGGTGCGGATGACGCGGCAGGCGATTTCACCGCGATTGGCGATCAGGATCTTCGAGAACATCTTCTTGCCCACGGATTGACGGGGAGGGTGGCGGATCTGCACGGGCCGCCTCAGCCCGCCCACGAAGGCCGGCGCTTGTCGAGGAACGCGCCCAGGCCCTCCTGGCCTTCGGGCGAGACGCGCAGGGCGGCGATGAGGGCGGCGTTGTCCCGGTCGAGGCGGTCGCGGTCGGTGGCGGCGGCGACTTCGCGGACCAGGCGCTTGGCGTCGGCCGAGGCGTTCGGGGCGGCCTTGAGGAGGAGGGCGGCCTGGCGCTCGACGGCCGCGTCCAGCCGGTCCGCGGGGACGAGCTCGTGCAGCAGGCCGATGCGGAGGGCCTCGGCGGCGTCGAAGACCTCGGCCGTGGCGAAGTAGCGCCGTGCGTTGCGGGCACCGATGGCGGCGATGACGTAGGGCGAGATCACCGCCGGCAGCAGGCCCAGGCGGCTTTCGGTGAGCCCGAACTTCGCTTCCGGAACGCCGATGGCGATGTCGCAGCACGCCACCAGTCCGACGCCCCCGCCGAAGGCGGCCCCGTGGACGCGCGCGATGGTGGGCCGGGGCAGCTGGTCGAGGGTGCGCATCAGGGTCGCGAGGCGCAGCGAATCCTCCCGGTTCGCCTCCTCGCTGGCGGCGGCCATGCCGCGCATCCAGTTCAGGTCGGCGCCGGCCGAGAACGAGGCGCCGTTCCCCTCCAGCACCAGCACGCGCACCGACGGGTCGCGCCCCAGCTCTTCGAGCGCGGCGGTCAGGTCCGCGACCAGGGCGTCGTCGAAGGCGTTGTGCACCGCCGGCCGGTCGAGGCACAGGCGCGCGACCGCGCCCTGGCGGGTGAGGGTCAGGCTGGGCATGGAAGCTCGCTCCCGCGGGAAAGCCCAGATGATAGGGCCTAGTGGCGGGAGCGGGAGTTCGGGCGCTTGGGCATGCGCCGCATGTCGTTGGTGGGCGTCAGTTCGACCGCGAGCGTGAACGTGCGCGCGTCGCCGGGATGGATGGCGCCGACGCCGACCACCTGGTGGGAGACCTCGTTGCCCTCGTCGTCGCGGATGGTGAGCACGACCGAGTACTCCCACGCGCCGCCTTCGGCGGGGTGGCGGATCTCGCCCTCGACCTGCAGCGCACGCGTGACCTCCACCGCCTGCGCCTTGTCGTCGAAGCGCAGGTAGTGGCGGCACGACGGGCACACCGTCGCGCTCTCGAGGATCACCGTCTTGCAGTGCGGGCAGGTGCGGGTGGCACCTGCCGCGCCGGGGCGGGCGCTCACGCGACGACGTCGAGGCCGGCCTTGTCCTTGTCCCTGGGCTTGTCGTCCTTGCCCTTGCCCTGCGGGGCGTCGCCGTCCCAGCCGCATTCGACGTGGCCGCGGATGCGCGAGCCCGAGGCGACGGTCAGGGTGCCGGCCTTGACGTCGCCGACCAGCACCGCGGAGGGCTGCAGTTCGACGCGCTCGGCGGACTCGATGTTGCCCTCGAGCTCGCCGGCCACGGTCACGCGCTTGGCGCGGACGCCGCCGTTGAGGCGGGCGCCGCCGTCGATCGTGAGGTCGCCCTCGACGTTGACGTCGCCCTTGAACCTGCCGGCGATGCGGACGTGGCCGCTGCCGGAGATCTTGCCCTCGATGGTGAGGTCGGAGGCGATCACCGACTCGCGCGCCTGCGGTGCCTGCGCCTGCGCCGGGCGGCTGGCCGTCTGGAACGGAGCCTCGGCGGGCTCGAACGCGGCGGCGGCGGGGGTCGGCTCGCGCGCCGGCGGCGCAGGATCCTTGCCGAAGGGCAGGGACGAGTCTTTCTTGGCGGAGCCTTGCGGGAAGATGGCCATGGGGCGGTACGTCCTCGGTGCAGTCGGGGGAATGGGGGCTTCCGACATTAGCACGCGACCGCCTTCACACGCCTGTGACGCGGCTCACCAAATCCGAGTCCCGGCAAGGACTTGCGCCCGGGCCAACGGGATCAGGAGGCGGTCGCCGCGCGGCTACATCCGGAAGACGCCGAAGCGCGCGGGCGCCACCGGGGCGGTCAACGACGCCGACACCGCCAGGCCCAGGACCCGCCGCGTGTCGGCAGGGTCGATGATGCCGTCGTCCCACAGCCGCGCCGTGGCGTACCACGGGCTGCCCTGGCGTTCGTACTGTTCGCGGATCGGCGCCTTGAACGCCTCTTCCTCCTCCGCGCTCCACTCGCCGCCGCGGGCCTCGATGCCGTCGCGCCGCACCGTGGCCAGCACGCTGGCCGCCTGCTCGCCGCCCATCACGCTGATGCGCGCGTTGGGCCACATCCACAGGAAGCGGGCGCCGTAGGCGCGGCCGCACATGGCGTAGTTGCCGGCGCCGAAGCTGCCGCCGATGACGACGGTGAACTTCGGCACGCTTGAACAGGCCACGGCGGTGACCATATTCGCCCCGTCCTTGGCGATGCCGGCGTTCTCGTACTTGCGGCCGACCATGAAGCCGGTGATGTTCTGCAGGAACACCAGCGGGATGCCGCGCTGGTTGCACAGCTCGATGAAGTGCGCGCCCTTGAGCGCGGACTCCGAGAACAGGATGCCGTTGTTGGCGACGATGCCGACCGGGTAACCGTGCACGTGGGCGAAGCCGGTGACCAGGGTCTTGCCGTAGCGCGCCTTGAACTCCTGGAACTCGCTGCCGTCGACGATGCGCGCGATCACTTCGCGGACGTCGAACGGGCGCCGCGTGTCCTTCGGCACGATGCCGTACAGCTCCTCGGCCGCGAACAGCGGCTCGACGACCGGGCGGGTCGCCACCGGCAGCTGCTTGCGCCGGTTGAAGCCCGCGACGATGTCGCGCGCGATCTGCAGCGCATGGCGGTCGTCCTCGGCGAAATGGTCGGCGACGCCCGACACCGAGGTGTGGACCTCGGCGCCGCCCAGGGACTCGGCATCGACCACCTCGCCGGTGGCCGCCTTCACCAGCGGCGGGCCGCCGAGGAAGATCGTGCCCTGCTCCCTGACGATCACCGACTCGTCGCACATCGCCGGCACGTAGGCGCCGCCGGCGGTGCAGCTGCCCATCACCACGGCGACCTGCGGGATGTTCTCCGCGCTCATGCGCGCCTGGTTGTAGAAGATGCGGCCGAAGTGCTCCCGGTCCGGGAAGACCTCGTCCTGCAGCGGCAGGAAGGCGCCGCCCGAGTCGACCAGGTAGACGCAGGGCAGGTGGTTCTCGCGCGCCACTTCCTGCGCGCGCAGGTGCTTCTTCACCGTCATCGGGAAGTAGGTGCCGCCCTTGACCGTGGCGTCGTTGGCCACGACCACCACCTCCTGTCCCATCACCCGGCCGATGCCGCAGACAATGCCCGCCGCCGTGGCGACGCCGTCGTACATGTCCTCGGCGGTCAGCGGGGCGATCTCGAGGCAGGGCGAGCCGGGGTCGAGCAGGGCGGCGATGCGGTCGCGCACCGGCAGCTTGCCGCGCGCGGTGTGCTTTTCGCGGGCCTTGGCGCCGCCGCCGTCGGCCGCCCGGGCCAGCCGGCGGTCGAGTTCGTCGACCAGGGCGCGGTGCCAGGCGGCGTTGTCCCGGAAGTCGTCGGAGCGCGGGTCCAGGCTGGAACGGAGTACGGGCATGCGGCGTGCAGGGCGGGCGGGAAGGCGCCACAGCATACCGGGAGCGTGGCCGCGCGGGGCCGGGAACGAAAAAGGCCCGCCGGGTGGCGGGCCTTCTTCCTGCGCTGCGACGTGTGGATCAGTTGCGCACGTCGGCAGCGGCTTCGTCGGCGGCCTCGGAGGCCTTCTCCAGCGCATCGGCGCTGGCCTCGCGGGCGCGGGCCTCGGCTTCGGCGGCGGCTTCGCGGGCGCGGGCATCGGCCTCGGCGGCGGCCGCGGCGGCGGCGTCGGCGGTGTTGCGCGCGGCGGCCTCGGCTTCGCTCGCGGCCTCGGCGGACGCGGCGGCGGCGGCGTCCAGGCCCTCGGCGGCGGCATCGCCGGCGGCGGAGGCGGCTTCCTGGGTGGCGTCGCCCGCGCGCTCCAGCGCGGCCTCGGCCTCGGCCGCTTCCTGCTGGGCTGTGGCGGTCTCGTTCTGGCACGCGGCGAGCGCGAACACGCAGGCGGTGGCAATGAGTGCGGGCTTGATCTTCATGCGGGGCTCCTCGTCATTGAAGGGACCGGCATCGCGGCCCTGGCCGGATGGCCGGTGTTGAAAGCGGAAAAGCCGCTGGGGGTCCAGCGGCTTTCCGGTCTTGCGTGCGTCCGAAAACAGTGGAACCAGGATTACTGGTCCACGGCCTCGTCGGCGGCTTCCTCGGCGGCACCGGCAGCCTCTTCGGCGGCGTCGGCAGCCTGGTCGGCCACGTCGGCGGCCGCATCGGCGGCGTCGCCGTCGATGGCGGCGGCGGCGTCGGCAGCGGCATCGGCGGCGGCGGCGGCGCTTTCGGCGGCCGAGTCGGCGGCGGTGGTGCCGGCCAGCGCGGCGTCCGCGGCAGCCTGGTCAGCGGCTTCGGCGGCGTCGGTGGCCGCGTTGTTCGCCTGGTCCTGGTTCGAGCAGGCGGCCAGGCCCAGGCCCAGCGCCAGCGCGAGCAGCAGCTTGTTCATGCTCATTGGTACTTTTCCTCGTCGTGGAATCGGATCAACGCACACAGGTGCGCCGGATATCATGATGACAAGCTCCGGACGACTGTCAAGCACCAGATTGGGGCCGCCCCCGTGAGGGCGGCGTCAACCATTCAGGCAAGCTCGACCGCGATCGCCGTGGCCTCCCCGCCGCCGATGCACAGCGAGGCCACCCCGCGCCTGCCGCCGCGCGCCTTGAGGGCGTGCAGCAGGGTCACCACCAGGCGCGCGCCGCTGGCGCCGATGGGGTGGCCGAGGGCGCAGGCGCCGCCGTTGACGTTGAGCCGGTCGTGCGGGATGCCGAGGTCCTTCATCGGTGCCATGGCCACGCAGGCGAAGGCCTCGTTGACCTCGAACAGGTCGACGTCGGCGACGCTCCAGCCGGCCTTCCCGAGCACGTTCGCGATCGCCTGGACCGGCGCCGTGGTGAACCACTCCGGCGCCTGCGAGTGGGTCGCGTGGGCGACCACGCGCGCGAGCGGCTGCAGGCCGCGGTTGGCGGCCTCGGCGGCCGACATCAGCACCGTGGCGGCGGCGCCGTCGGAGATCTTGGAGGAGGACGCGGCGGTCAGCACGCCGTCCTTGCCGAAGGCCGGGCGCAGGGTCGGGATCCGCCCGAGGTCGATCCTGCCGGGCTCCTCGTCGGTGTCGGCGACGACTTCGCCCTTGCGGGTCTTCACCGTCACCGGGACGATCTCGTCCTTGAACGAGCCGTCCGCGATCGCCTTCTGGGCGCGGCGCGCGCTCTCCGCCGAGAACGCGTCCAGCGCCTCGCGGTCCATGTCGTACTTCGCGCAGGCGGCGTCGCCGAAGACGCCCATGGCCTGGCCGTCGTAGGGGTTGGTGAGGCCGTCCCAGGCCATGTGGTCGAGGAACTCGGCGGTGCCGTAGCGGATGCCGGTGCGCGACCCGTTGAGCGGGTGGGTCGCGTTGGTCACCGACGCCATGCCGCCGGCCACGACCACCGACGCCGAACCGGCCTTGATGGTGTCGGTGGCGAGCATGATCGCCTTCATGCCCGAGCCGCAGACCTTGTTGATGGTGGTGGCGCCCGCGGCGTCGGGGATGCCGGCCGCGCGGGAGGCCTGGCGGGCCGGGGCCTGGCCGAGGCCGGCCGGCAGCACGCAGCCCATGATCACCTCATCGACCTGGTCGGCGCCGAGGCGCGCGTGGTCCAGCGCCCCGCCGATCGCGGCCGCGCCAAGGGTGGGGGTGGGCACGCCGGTGAACTGGCCGAGCATGGAACCGATGGCGGTGCGCTTGGCACCCACGATGACGACGTCGGTCATGGTGGAACTCCAGTGGACAAGTGGACCCATTATCGCACTGCAACATGGCCCCGCCACCGACCTTTGGTCCGGGGCCTCAGCTGTTGCCGGCGAACAGCTCCCGCCCGATCAGCATCCGCCGGATCTCGTTGGTCCCGGCGCCGATCGCATACAGCTTGGCGTCGCGCAGCAGCCGCCCGGTGGCGAACTCGTTGATGTAGCCGTTGCCGCCCAGTGCCTGGATCGCCTCCAGCGCCACCTGCACCGCCGCGTCGGAGGCGTGCAGCAGGCAGCTGGCGGCGTCGATCCGCGAGCGGTGCCCGGCGTCGTAGTCGCGCGCGACCTGGTAGGCGAAGGCGCGCGAGGACTGCAGCGCGGTGTACATGTCGGCGATCTTGGCCTGCATGATCCCGAAGCTGCCGATCGGCTGCCCGAACTGGCGGCGCTCGCGGACGTAGGGCAGGGCGATGTCCATCGCCGCCTGCATGAGGCCCAGCGGCCCGCCGGTGAGCACCAGGCGCTCGGTGTTGAGCCCGCCCATCAGCACCCGCACGCCGTTGTTGACCTCGCCCAGCACGTTCCCGGCCGGGATCTCGCAGTCCTCGAACACCAGTTCGCAGGTGTTGGAGCCGCGCATGCCGAGCTTGTCCAGCTTCTGCGCGGTGGAGAAGCCCTTCATCCCGCGCTCGACGATGAAGGCGGTGATGCACCGGGAGCCGAGCTCGCGGCTGGCCGTGCGCATGTAGACCACCAGCACGTCGGCCTCGGGGCCGTTGGTGATCCACATCTTGTTGCCGTTGGCGACCCAGGTGT
>JAAZHF010000158.1 GCA_012510865.1 Gammaproteobacteria bacterium | reverse complement strand
GGTGCTGCACGGGGACATCACGCCGGCCGAGGGCCTGGCGCGGCTGCTCGCGCGCGAGCAGAAGGCCGAGTACGACACCCGGCTGGTCGGCTGACGCGGACCGCGTCCGCGGAGCGCGGGCACAAAAAAACCCCGGCCTTCCGGCCGGGGTCTGGAGTCGCGGATCGGGGAGAGAGATCGCGCCGCGACTCCGTTTACCAGGTGAAGCGCGGGCCGACGAACCACTCGGTGACGTCGCCGTTGAACTTGACGTCGCCGTTGATGCCCCAGTTCGCGTTGAAGCGGACGTTGGCGCCCAGGCGGCCGTAGAAGTCGCCGTCGATGCCGCCGTCGTAGTCCTCGTAGCCGACCAGGGCGTAGCCGTCGAAGTTGCGCGCCAGCAGGCCGCGCACGCCGACCTCGGTGCTCCAGCCGTCGAAGTCCAGGTCGGTGCCGGGCACGCGGCCGGCATCGAGCTTCTGGTAGGCCACGCGCGCCAGCAGGTCCGCGCGCGGCGCGATCCCGAGGTTGTAGCCCAGGCCGAGGTTGTACTGGGCGACGTCGAGCGGGCTGTGGGCGATGTCCTGGTTGCTGAAGCCGCCGAAGACGTGGAAGTTGTCGTGGAAGGAGAACGAGCCGTTGGCGGCGTAGCCGTCGGCGTCGACGTCGCCGTTGGTCGCCTTGTAGCCGGCTTCCAGGTAGTTGTAGGAAACGCCTTCGGCCGCGTTCGCGGCGAGCGGAAGCGATGCCGCCAGTGCAATGGCGATCAGGGAATGCTTCATCGGGGAGGATCCTCTGCTTTTTCTGCTTATCGGGAGGAGAGGGCCGGCCACGGGGGCAGGGGAGGGGAGAGAACCGATCGGGGAAATCGGATACCGCCCGTGGCCGGTGGAAGCATTCTGCCGATCGAAGGCCAACGTGGCCTGAATAATGAACCCGCTGGTGCAGGAACTTTCCGGAACGCTGCGTGTCAGGGGCGGCCGTCCGCCGCGGCGGTTGGGCCCGCGCTCTCGAACCCGAGCTGCCGCCAGGCCGCGTAGGCCACCACCGCCACCGCGTTGGACAGGTTGAGGCTGCGGTTGCCGGGCCGCATCGGCAGGAACAGCCGCTGCCCTTCCGGGACCGTGGCCAGGACCGCGTCCGGCAGCCCCGAGGTCTCGCGACCGAAGAGGAAGGCGTCGCCGGCGGCGTAGCCGGGCGCGTCGTAGCGGACGCGGCCGCGGGCGCTCAGGGCGAACAGCCGACGCGGCGCGATCGCGGCGATCGCCGCCGCGAGGTCGTCGTGGACGGCCACCCGCGCGTACTCGTGGTAGTCCAGCCCGGCCCGCCGCAGCTGGCGGTCGTCCATGTCGAAGCCCAGCGGCCGCACCAGGTGCAGGCGGGCGCCGGTGTTGGCGCACAGGCGGATCGCGTTGCCGGTGTTCGGCGGGATTTCCGGCTGGTGGAGGATGATGTCGATCATTCGGCGCTGCGCTGGCCTTCGCCGCGGAAGGATAGCCGGCGCCGCCGGGCTACCAGGGGATCTCCTGCCCGGTCCAGTCGAGGAACCGCCCGCTGTCGGCCGCCTCGAGCCGGTCGATGACCGAAAGCAGCCCGGCCGCCGACTCGGCGGTGGTTTCCGTGGCCTGGTCGCCGCCCATCGCGGTCTGCACCCAGCCCGGATGCAGGGCGACCACGGCGATGCCGCGCCCCGCCAGCGCGTGCGCCAGCAGCGCCGTGGCCATGTTCTGGGCCGCTTTGCCGATGTTGTAGCTCGGCGTGCCGAAGCGGCTGCAGCCTGCGATCGAGCCCAGGCGCGAGGACAGGTTCGCCACCTTCGCGCCGTCCGCCAGAAGCGGCGCGAGCGCCTGGGTGAGCAGCAGCGGGCCCATGGCGTTGACGCGGAAGCTGTGCTCGAGGTTGGCCTCGCCCAGGCTGCCGAAGCGCTCGCCGGAATGCAGCACGCCGGCGTTGTTCACCAGCAGGTCGATGCGGCCGCCCTCGCCCAGCACCAGCGGCAGCTCGGAGGCGAAGGCCGTGCGCGAGCGCGCGTCGGCGACGTCCAGCGGCAGCACGTGGAGGCGGCCCGGGTGCTCGCCGGCCAGGCCGTTGAGGGCCGTTGCACGGCCGGGCGCGCGGCAGGCCGCGACGACGCGGCCGCCGCCGTCGAGCAGGCGGCGCGCCAGTTCCAGGCCCAGGCCGCGGTTGGCCCCGGTGACGACGGAGGTGCGGGATCGGCTGTCCATGCGTCGAGCATGCACCAAACGGCGCGGACGCGGCGCCGCGACCGGTACCTATGGCCCGGCCCATCCGGCGCCCGCTCGCCTTACCATGCTGGAATCTCCAGCAAGGAAGATCCCATGCCGACGTCCAAGAGCCCGCCGCGCCGCGGTACCGCCCTCGCCCTCGCCCTCGCCGCCGTCCTGGGCACGGCGGCGCCGCTGGTCCTGGCGAAGTCGCCGCCGCCCCCCGCCACGGCCACGGTCGACATCCCCTTCGAGGAGTTCACCCTGCCCAACGGCCTGCGCGTGGCGGTGCACACCGACCGCTAGGCGCCGATCGTGGCGGTGAACCTCTGGTACCACGTCGGCAGCAAGGACGAACCCTCGGGCCGCAGCGGCTTCGCGCACCTGTTCGAGCACCTGATGTTCCAGTCCTCGGAGAACCACGACGGCGAGTTCTTCGCGCCCTTCAAGCAGGTCGGCGTGACCGACCAGAACGGCACCACGAACACCGACCGCACCAACTACTTCCAGAACGTGCCCACCACCGCGCTCGACACCGCGCTGTGGATGGAGTCCGACCGCATGGGCCACCTGCTCGGCGCGGTCGACCAGGCGGCGCTGGACGAGCAGCGCGGCGTGGTCCAGAACGAGAAGCGCCAGGGGGAGAACCAGCCCTACGGCCAGGCCTGGACCAAGCTGATGCAGGCGCTCTACCCGGAGGGCCACCCGTACCACCACACCGTGATCGGCTCGATGAACGACCTCGACGCCGCCGCGCTGGAAGACGTGCACAGCTGGTTCCGCGCCTGGTACGGGCCCAATAACGCGGTGCTGGTGCTGGCCGGCGACATCGACGCGGCGACCGCGAGGGAGAAGGTCGAGCGCTACTTCGGCCACATCCCGGCCGGCCCCGACATGGCGCAGCCGGAGGTCGACGTGGCGCGGCGCACCCGGTCCACGCGCGAGACCATGCATGACAAGGTGCCGCAGCCGCGCATCTACCGCGTCTGGAACGTGGCCGAGGTCGGCAACGACGACCTGGAGCGCCTGCAGCTGCTGGCGCAGGTGCTGGGCGGCAGCCGGTCCTCGCGCCTGGACGCGCGCCTGCTGCATCGGGACAAGCTGGTCGACAGCATCAGCGCCGGCACCTATGCCAAGCAGCTGGGCTCGAACTTCATCATCGTCGCCAACGTCAAGCAGGGCGTGGACCCGGCGACGGTGGAGGCGGTGATCGACGAGGAAATCGACCGCCTGCTGGCCGAGGGGCCGGGCGCGGAGGAGCTGGAACGCGCGCGCACGGTGTTCCGCGCCGGCTTCATCCGCGGCATCGAGCGCATCGGCGGCTTCGGAGGCAAGGCCGACGCGCTCGCGGAGTGCACGGTCTATACCGGCGACCCGGGCTGCTTCCGCGACTCGCTGCGGATCATCGACACCAGCACGGCGGCCGAGGTGCAGGCCGCCGGCCGCGAATGGCTGGCGCGCGGCGACCACACCCTGGTGGTGCTGCCGGGCGAGCGCACGCCGCTGGCCGAGGACCCGGCCGGCACGCCGGCGCCCTGGGACCTGCCGGAGGTCGCTGCGCGCTACACGACGCAGACGCCCGCGGTCGACCGCAGCGTCGACGTGACGCTGCCCGAATCCTTCCGCGAGCTGCAGTTCCCGGACGTCGAACGCGCGACGCTGGCCAACGGCACCACCGTGGTGCTGGCCCGCCGCACCGGCGTACCGGTGGTGCAGCTGCGCTACCAGTTCCCGGGCGCGGGCTACAGCGCCGACGCCGGGCGCAAGGTCGGCACCGCCGGCTTCGCCATGGGCGTGCTCGACGAGGGCGCGGCCGGGCTGGGCGCGCTCGAGTTCGCCGACCGCGCCGAGGCCCTGGGCGCGCAGATGGGCGCAAGCTCGGGCCTCGACGCCGGCACCGCCTGGCTGTCGGCGCTGAGCAGCAGGCTCGACGACTCGATCGCCCTGTTCGCGGACATGCTGCGCCGGCCCGACTTCGACCCCGGCGAGATCGAGCGCGTGCGCGCCACCTGGATCGCCGACATCGCCCAGGAGAAGGCGCGTCCGCAGACCGCCGCGCTGCGCGTGCTGCCGCCGCTGCTGTACGGCGAGGGCCATCCCTATGCCATGCCCTTCACCGGCAGCGGCACCGAGGAGTCGATCGCCTCCCTGACCCGGGACGACCTGCTGGCGTTCCATCGTGCCCAGCTGCGACCGGAGGGCGCGACCCTGGTGGTCGTCGGCGACACCAGCCTCGACGCCATCGTGCCGCTCCTGGAGAAGCACTTCGGAGACTGGTCCGGCGGCGGCGAAGCGGGCACGGCGGCGGTCGCGATCCCCCCGGCGGCCCGTCCCGCGGCACCGCGCGTGTTCCTGATCGACCAGCCGGGTGCGGTCCAGGCCAACATCTATGCCGGCCAGCTGGTGCCCTCCACCACCGACGAAGGCTCGGTCCGCTTCGACATCGCCAACGGCGTCCTTGGCGGCGACTTCACCGCGCGCCTGAACATGAACCTGCGCGAGGACAAGCACTGGTCCTACGGCGCGCGCAGCGGCGCGTCCGGTGCCCTGGGCCAGCGCCCGTGGCTGGCTTCGGCCCCGGTGCAGATCGACAAGACCGCCGAAGCGATGGCCGAGATGCAGCGCGAGATCGCCGGCTTCGCCAGCGGCGAGGCGCCGCCGACGGTGGAGGAGGTCGAGCGCATCCGCGCGATCAACACCCTGAGCCTGCCCGGCGCCTACGAGACCGCCGCCTCGGTGGCCTCGACCATCGCCGCCAACGTGCTCTACGGGCGCCCGGACGACTACGTGGTGCGGCGCAAGGCCGAGATCGAGGCCATGACACCGGCGCAGGTGGCGGAAGCCGCCCGGACCATCGACGCCGGTGCCCTGACCTGGGTGGTGGTCGGCGACCTGTCGCAGATCGAGGCCCCGGTGCGCGCGCTGGGGCTGGGCGAGGTCGTGGTGCTCGATGCCGACGGCAAGCCGGTCGCGCGCTGAGCGGATCCGTCAGTGATCGTCATCGCCCATCGAGGCGCCCGCGCATTCGCGCCGGAGAACACGCTCGAAGCATTCGCCAAGGCCGGCGAGACGCGGGCGGACGCGGTGGAGCTGGATGTCCAGCTCAGCGCGGACGGGGTGCCGGTGGTGTGCCATGACGACACGCTGCTCCGCTGCAGCGATGCAGCGGAGCGGTTCCCCGGTCGCGCACCGTGGGCGACGAGTTCGTTCACGCTCGCGGAACTCGGGCAGCTCGATGCGGGAAGCTGGTTCGAAGCGGAACTGGGCCTGCCCCCGGAGAGGCGGCAGGCCTTCCTGCAGACCCTGGAGGAAGCCGAGGCCGCGCAGTGGATCAGCGCGGGCGACCGGGCGGCGTTCGCCTCGGGTCGCGTGCGCATTCCCACCCTGGCGGAGTCGCTGGCGTGCTGCGATGACCTCGGCCTGCGCGTCCACGTCGAACTGAAATCGATTCCCCGCCTCTGGGACGACCTCGCCGACCGCGCCCTTGCCGCCATCGACCGCCTCGGCATGCGCGGGCGCGTGGTGGTGTCGTCCTTCGATCACCAGCAGCTGGCGCGCATGCGCGCTCTCGCCCCCGATGTCGAGCTCGCCGTGCTCACCAGCGACCGGCTCTACCGGCCCGCGGAGTACCTGGCACGGCTGGGAGCGAGCACGTACAACGCGGGCTGCCTGGCTCCCTTCGACACGCTGGGGTTCGGGTCGGCGAGCGGGGCGCTGGATACGCGCACGATCGCCGAACTGCGCGCCGCGGGATTCGGGGTGGCGGCCTGGACCGAGAACGATCCCGGGCGCATGCGCGCGCTGGTGGACGCCGGCGTTTCCGCGATCTTCACCGACTATCCTAACCGGCTGCGCGGGATCCTGGGCTAGGGGCTGGTTGCCTGCTCGGCCGGCGCGCGGGATGGCAGGCGCGTGGTCGCCGTGCTCCTTGCGTGGTCGACCCAGTTGCGGAAGATCTCCCGGTACACATGCGCCCGGCGGGAATGATCGGTCGCGTCGATCTTCTCGTAGGGATGGTAGGGCATGGCGAGTTCGTCCTGCTCGGCTTCCCACTGCGTGACCGACATGAATAGCGTGCCGTTCCCTAGTATGAACCCGTGGAGCGCCGGGAAGGCGGCATAGCACTCGAGGCTCACCTTCACGTCGCGCTCCGCCAGGCTCGCGGCCTGCTTCTCGAGGAAGCGCCGGATGGTCTCCGCCTGTCGCCGGGACTCGCCCGCCCACTCGCGTGGAATCCCGGGCAGCTCGCGCTCGACGAAGCCGGGACAGATGCACAGCAGGCGCACGGTCCAGCCGCGCGTTTCCGGCTGCAGCAGGAAGCCTTGCAGCTGGTTCCACGCCGTGAATAGAGTCAGGCCGAGGACATCCACCTGGCGCGCGCGGTCGGGAAGCGCGCGCAGCTCGGCGAGCAGTTCGGGATACACATCGGTGACGCCGTTCGCGATGACCCCGGAGCGGGACCGGGAAAGGTCCGCGAGCGCCTGGGTCACCTGGTCAGTCCGCCGCACCAGATGGTTGAAATGGACCAGCGTGAGGCTGATCACCAGGCCCAGGAGGCCGATGATCGTGCCTTCGTCGAAGTAGGCGCGATGCCGCAGCCAGTCGCGCACCGGCACGATCGCCCAAGCGATCAGCACGAGGGGCGCCAGCACCACGACCACCGCATTTGCCGCTTGCACGACCCGCGCAATGGCCGCCGGCGCGCCGGCCTCACTGATCCGCTTCAGCATAATTTCCCCGATGCCCGCCCCCGGG
>JAAZHF010000157.1 GCA_012510865.1 Gammaproteobacteria bacterium | reverse complement strand
GAAGTACACGGTGAAGGCGGGGTACACCCAGCGGTGGATCGTGGGCCACTGGCGCTTCTGGCCGCCGCGGGGATCGAGCCGGTCGGCGGGGGCACCGAAGCGCGCCTCGACCTGGGACATGGTCATGCCGCGGGCGGGCATCGGCGAGTCCGCCGGCTGCTGGACGCGTTCGATCAGCAGGGTATCGGCCGCCGCGGTGCCGGCCGTGGCCAGCAGGACGGCGGTGGTCAGGGCAAGGAACAGGCGCATCGTGGTCTCCCCGGGGAACGCTGCATCGGCTGCAGCCGCAGCGTTTTTAACAGATCGCGCGCCGTCGCAGTGATGGCGGCGAGGCGAAGCGGGCGGGCGGTCACGCACCGGCGCGGCCCGGGAACGCGAAAGGCCGCATCGCTGCGGCCTTTCCTGCGTCCATCGCGACCGCGCGGCGGCGCGGTCCGGCCGGCTGCCGGAGCAGCGCTGGCGGGCCTTGAAGCGCGGATTGGACTTGCAGATCACGAAGACCTTGCCACGGCGACGGACGACCTTGCAGTCGCGGTGGCGGGCCTTCGCCGACTTCAGTGAGGACAGGACCTTCATGACGAACCTCTGAAAGGGTTGGGGCAAACAAGCCGGCAATTCTAACGGGCGCGGGCGCCCTGGATCAAGTACTTGGGAGCCGACCGATCGCGCCGCGGTCTAGAATGGGCGCCCCTCCAAGGAGCCCGCCATGACCGACGCCGCCATCCCCGTACTGACCATCGTCGGCCCCTCGGGATCGGGCATGGGCACGATCAGCAGGGCGGTGGCCGCGCGGCTCGGATGGCACTACCTGGACTCGGGCGCCCTGTACAGGGCCGTCGGCGTGGCCGCGGGCTGGGCCGACCTCGACCTGGGCGACGCCGGCGCGCTGGTGCGCTGCGCCTTCGACACCACGATCGCCTTCCGGGACGATCCGGGCGGGGAGCCCCGGGTGCTGGTCAACGGCCACGACGCGACCGACGAACTGCGGACCGAGACCGCGGGCGCCGCGGCCTCGGCCATCGCCGCGATCCCCGAGGTGAGGGCGGCCCTGAAGGAGCGCCAGCGCGCCTTCCGGCAGCCTCCCGGCCTGGTCGCGGACGGGCGCGACATGGGCACCGTGATCTTCCCGGACGCGGCGACCAAGGTGATCCTGACGGCCAGCGCCGAGGAGCGCGCCGAAAGGCGCTATAAGCAGTTGAGGGACAAGGGGGTTTCGGTTACATTGGACGGTCTGCTGCGGGAGATCCTCGCCCGCGACGCGCGCGATGCCAACCGGGAGGTGGCTCCGCTGCGGCCGGCTGCCGATGCCGTCCGCATCGACACCACCGGCCAGGACACCGCCGCCGTGGTCGAACGCGTCCTGGCCCTGGTGCCCGGGCGCGCGGCCTGAGTCCCCCAGCAGACGGCCCCGCGTGGTGGCAACGCCGCGCGGATCATTCCTTTCCAACCAGCACTCACGGCAAGGCGCAATCCCGCGCACGCCGACAACGGGTGGACCGGCGCAATCGTCCCACGGCGCTTCCCGGTCTGTTTCATCAACCGAGTAACTTTCCAATGACCGAATCATTCGCAGAACTGTTCGAAGCCAGCCAGGCGAACCTCGCCAAGCTGAAGCCCGGCTCGATCGTCACCGGCACCGTGGTCCAGGTGCGCACCGACGTGGTGGTCATCAACGCCGGCCTCAAGTCCGAGGGCATCGTGCCCATCGAGCAGTTCCGTAACGACGCCGGCGAGATCGACGTCGCCGAGGGCGACGTCGTCAAGGTCGCGCTCGACTCGCTCGAGAACGGCTTCGGCGAGACCGTGCTGTCGCGCGAGAAGGCCAAGCGCGCGATGGTGTGGGACGAGCTCGAGGAAGCCCTCGAGAAGGACGAGACCGTCACCGGCCGCATCAGCGGCAAGGTCAAGGGCGGCTTCACCGTCGACATCAAGGATGTCCGCGCGTTCCTGCCGGGTTCGCTGGTCGACGTGCGCCCGGTCCGCGACCCGGTGTACCTCGAGGGCAAGGAGCTGGAGTTCAAGCTCATCAAGCTCGACCGCAAGCGCAACAACGTCGTCGTCTCCCGCCGCGCGGTGGTCGAGAGCGAGCACTCCGAGGAGCGCGAGGCGCTGATGGAGAAGCTGGTCGAGGGCGCCGTGCTCAAGGGCGTGGTCAAGAACCTCACCGACTACGGCGCGTTCGTCGACCTCGGCGGCATCGACGGCCGGCTGCACATCACCGACATGGCCTGGAAGCGCGTGCGCCATCCGTCCGAAGT
>JAAZHF010000156.1 GCA_012510865.1 Gammaproteobacteria bacterium | reverse complement strand
CGGGCATCGCCCAGAAGCGCGGCATGATCCTCTTCGTCGGCACCAAGCGCAGCGCGCGCGAGGCGATCAAGGAAGAGGCCGAGCGCTGCGGCATGCCGTACATGACCCAGCGCTGGCTGGGCGGCACGCTGACCAACTTCCGCACCGTGAAGGGCTCGGTCTCGCGCCTGAAGACGCTGGAAGCCGGCGAGACCGACGGCAGCTTCGACAAGCTGGTGAAGCACGAGGTCCTGGGCCTGCGCCGCGAGCGCGAGAAGCTCGAAGCCTCCCTGGGCGGCATCAAGGAGATGAACCGCCTGCCCGACGCCCTGTTCGTGATCGACATCGGCCACGAGGACATCGCGGTCAAGGAAGCCAGGAAGCTGGGCATCCCGGTGATCGCGGTGGTCGACACCAACTACGACCCGAGCCTGGTCGACTACGCCATCCCCGGCAACGACGACGCCATCCGCGCCGTGCAGCTGTATGCCCGCGCCGCGGCCGACGCGGTGCTCGAGGGCAAGGCCGCGGCGCCGAGCGCCGCGACCGTGCGCGAGGAGGAGTTCGTCGAGGCCGCCGCCACCGACAAGCCGCGCCGTGCCCCGGCACGCAAGAAGGCCGAGGCCGCCGCCGAGGGCGAGGCCGGCGCGGACGCCGCCGAAGGCAAGGCCGAAGCCGCGGAGTAAGCCCCCGGCCACCCGCACCCCCCACTTTTTCTAGAGGTAGCAATGGAAATCACCGCTTCCATGGTCAAGGAACTGCGCGAGCGCACCGGCGCCGGCATGATGGAATGCAAGAAGGCCCTCACCGAGGCCGGCGGCAACATCGACGCCGCCGCCGAGGCGCTGCGCAAGTCGGGCCTGGCCAAGGCCGACAAGAAGGCCGGCCGCGTCGCCGCCGAGGGCCGCGTCGCCCTCGCGCAGGACGGCAACCGCGCCGCCATCGTCGAAGTCAACTCCGAGACCGACTTCGTCGCCAAGGACGAGAACTTCGTGGCCTTCTGCGAGGCCGTGGCGAAGGCCGCGGTCGGCGTCGACGGCGTCGAGGCCCTCAAGGCCGCCACGCTCGACGGGCAGACCGTCGAAGAGGCCCGCGCGGCGCTGATCGCCAAGGTCGGCGAGAACGTCCAGGTCCGCCGCATGGTCTCGATCCAGAGCGACGACACCGTGGCCGGCTACGTGCACGGCGGCCGCATCGGCGGGCGGGTCGAGCGCAAGGGCGGCGACGCCGAGCTGGCCCGCGGGCTGGCGATGCACGTCGCGGCGATGAACCCGCCGTACAACAAGGCCAGCGACGTCCCGGCCGACTTCGTCGCCAAGGAGAAGGAGATCGAGCTGGCGAAGATGAGCGACAAGGACCGCGCCAAGCCGGCCGAGATCCTGGAGAAGATCATCGGCGGCAAGATCGCCAAGATCGTCAACGAGGTGACGCTCTACGGCCAGCCCTACGTGCTCGACACCAACCAGACGGTCGAGCAGGCGCTCAAGGCCGCCGGGGCCGAGGTCGTGCGCTTCGAGCGCCTTGCCGTCGGCGAGGGCATCGAAAAGGTGGTGGAAGACTACGCCGCCGAAGTGATGAAGCAGGCCGGCCTGGCCTGCCCGGAAGGCGCGCGGCGAACGCCGCCGCCCGCCCCGCCCCTGCCGCGACGCGCGGGGGCCGGCGCGGACGGAGGCGACCCCGCGCACCGTTCCCCCGGAGGGCCGCGGCGGAATCCGCGGCCCTTCGCATTTCCGCTAGAATTCCCGCGCTGTCCACTGGAGCTTCCCGCATGTCGCAACTCGCCTATCGCCGAATCCTGCTCAAACTCTCCGGCGAGGCGCTCATGGGCGACGAGGACTACGGCATCGATCCCAAGGTGATCCAGCGCCTGGCGACCGAGATCATCGAGGCGCAGCAGGCCGGGGCCGAGATCGCGCTGGTGAACGGCGGCGGCAACATCTTCCGCGGCGCCGGGCTGGCGGCCGGCGGCATGGACCGCGGCACCGGCGACCAGATGGGCATGCTGGCCACCGTCATCAACGCGCTGGCGATGCAGGATGCGCTGGAGAAGCTCGGCGCCAAGGTCCGCGTGATGAGCGCGATCAAGATCAACGACGTGTGCGAGGACTACATCCGCCGGCGCGCCATCCGGCACCTCGAGAAGGGACGGATCACGATCTTCGCGGCGGGGACCGGCAACCCCTTCTTCACCACCGACTCCGGCGCCGCGCTGCGCGCGATCGAGATCGGCGCCGACCTGCTGCTGAAGGCGACCAAGGTGGACGGCGTCTACGATTCCGATCCGAAGAAGAACCCCGGCGCCACCCGCTTCGAACGCCTGACCTACGACGAGGTCCTGGGCCGCGACCTGCAGGTGATGGACACCGCGGCGTTCGCGCTCGCTCGCGACAGCGACCTGCCGCTGCGCATCTTCGACATGGAACAGCCGGGCCAGCTGCTGCGGATCCTCAGGGGCGAGCCGATCGGCACCCTGGTGCAGGGGCGCGGCTGACGCCATGCAATAGTGTCCGCGGCGCCTGCATGGCAGGCTCCGCGCATGCACGATCCCCACGCCGGCCACGGCCACCACGGCCACCACCATCACGGTCCGCCCCCGGGCACGGCCACCCGGACCTTCGCCGTCATCACCCTGGTCAACCTCGCCTATACGGTGCTCGAGGCGGCCTACGGCTTCCTGGTGAATTCGCTCGCCCTGCTGTCCGACGCCCTGCACAACCTGGGCGACGTGCTCGGGCTGGCGCTGGCCTGGGGTGCCGCGGCGATGGCGCAGTGGCCGGCCACCGACCGCCACACCTACGGCTGGCGACGCGCCACCCTGCGCTCCCCGCTGGCGAACGCGGTGCTGCTGGTGGGGCTGTCCGGCGCCCTGGCCTGGGAGGCGCTGCGCCGGATGATGGAGCCGCCGGAGCTCCCGGGGATGACCATCATCGTCGTCGCGGCGATCGGCATCGCGGTCAACCTCGGCACCGCGCTCATGGTGCGCGGCGGCCACGAGCACGACCTCAACCGGCGCGGCGCCTTCCTGCACCTCATGGCCGACGCCGGCATCTCGCTGGCGACGGTGGTCGCGGGCGCCGGCATGCTGGCCTGGGGCTGGGCCTGGCTGGACCCGGCGACCGCCCTCCTGGTCGGACTGGTGGTCGCGGCCGGCGCAATCGGCCTCCTGCGCGACAGTTTCGACGCCGCCATGGACGCGGTGCCGCCGGGGATCGACGCCGCGGACGTACGCGACTTCATGGCCGGGCTGCCGGGGGTCTCGTCGGTGCACCACCTGCACATCTGGTCGCTGGGCGGCGGCGGCGTGGCGATGACGGCGCACGTCGTGCGGCCGCGGCGCGACGACGGGGACGCCTTCATCCGCGACGCGGCCGAGGCCCTGAAGGCCCGGTTCGGCATCAACCACGCCACCCTGCAGCTCGAGAGCGGCGACGGCGCCTGCCCCGGACCGGCCCACGGCTAGCCGACGGCCGCGTCACGCCCGCCGGGTTCGCCTATAATCCCGCGATTGCGAACAGGAGCCGGCAGCAGATGCTCAACGAGATCAAGAAGGACGCGCAGTCGCGCATGGCCAAGAGCGTGGAGTCGCTGCGGCACGACCTCGCCAAGGTCCGCACCGGCCGCGCGTCCACCGCGCTGGTCGACCACCTCAAGGTGAACTACTACGGCTCGGACATGCCCCTCACCCAGGTGGCCTCGGTGACCGTCAGCGACGCGCGCACGCTCACCATCACGCCCTGGGAGAAGCCCATGGTGGCGGCGGTCGAGAAGGCGATCCTGGCCTCCGACCTGGGCCTGACCCCGAACACGGCGGGCACCACGATCCGCATCAACCTCCCCGCGCTCACCGAGGAGCGCCGCCGCGAGCTGACCAGGGTCGTGCACGCGGAAGGCGAGAACGCGAAGGTCGCGATCCGCAACATCCGCCGCGACGCCAATCAGCAGGCCAAGGACCTGCTGAAGGAAAAGGCGATCAGCGAGGACGACGAGCGCCGCTTCGAAGGCGAGGTGCAGAAGATCACCGACGATGCCATCAAGGACGTCGACGAGGTGGTCAAGGCCAAGGAACAGGAGCTGATGGCGGTCTGACGGCGCCCGCGATGAGCGCCCCCTCCGCCACCTCCGGCGTCCCCCGCCACGTCGCCGTCATCATGGACGGCAACGGGCGCTGGGCCGCGCGCCGCCGCCGCCCGCGCGCGATCGGCCACCGTGCCGGCGCGCGTGCCGTGAACCTGTGCATCGACTTCTGCATCGAGCGCGGGGTCCAGGTGTTGACCCTCTTCGCTTTCTCCAGCGAGAACTGGGGGCGCCCGGCCGACGAGGTCGGGGCGCTGATGAAGCTGTTCCTCAACGCCCTGGACCGCGAGGTCGGCGAACTGCACCGGCGCGGCGTGCAGGTCCGCTTCATCGGCGACCGCGACCGCTTCGACCCCGCGATCACCGCGCGCATGCGCGCCGCCGAGGCACTGACCGCGGGCAACGGCCGGTTGGTGCTGGCGATCGCCGCCAGCTATGGCGGCCGCCAGGACATCGCGTCCGCCGCGCGGGCGCTGGCCGTCGAGGTCGCCGAGGGGCGGCTGCGGCCGGAGGCCATCGACGAGGCGGCGATGGCGCGCCGGGTCGCCCTCGCGGACCTGCCGGCCCCGGACCTGTTCATCCGCACCGGCGGCGACCTCCGGGTCAGCAACTTCCTGCTGTGGCAGCTGGCCTATACCGAACTGTGGTTCACCGAGGTGCTGTGGCCGGACCTCGACGCGGCCACCCTGCAGCAGGCCTTCGACGACTTCGCCGGGCGCCAGCGCCGCTTCGGCCTGACCGGGGACCAGGTCGCCCCGACCCCGACGGCGGATACCATGGCGCCATGACCCGCATCCGCGTCCTTGCCGCCCTTGCCATGGCCCCGGTGGCCATCGCCGCCGTGCTGCTGCTTCCCACCCCGTGGATGCTGCTGCTGGCGGCCATCGTCTTCCTCGCCGCGCTGTGGGAGTGGTTCGCGCTGGCCGAGGTCGACGACTCGCTGGCCCGGGGCGCGCTGCTGGTGCTCAACCTGTTGCTGATGGTGGCGCTGGTGTGGGGCACCGGCGGAACCGCGGCCACCCTGGTGCTGTTCAAGCTTGCGGTGGTGCTCGGCGTGCTCTGGTGGCTGCTGGCCATGCTGTGGCTGGTCCACTTCGACTTCGCGTCCGACCACGACACCCACGCACGGGTGTTCAAGCTGGCCGCGGCCACCCTCGCCGTGGTCCCGGCCTGGTGCGCCCCGGGGCTGCTGCACAACGACGGCCCCGCCTGGCTGCTGCTGGTGCTGATGACGGTCTGGGCCACGGACACCGGCGCCTACTTCGCCGGCCGCAGGTTCGGCAAGCGCAAGCTCGCGCCGCGGATCAGCCCCAACAAGACCCTCGAGGGCCTTCTTGGCGGCGTCGTCGCCGGCGTGCTGGTGGCCACGCTGGGCGCCTGGCTCATCGGCGCCGGCGTCGCGGCCCTGCCCCTGGTGGCCCTGGTCGCGCTGCTAACCGTGCTGTTCTCGGTCGTCGGCGACCTCCTGGAAAGCCTGCTGAAGCGGCACGTCGGCGCCAAGGATTCGGGCAACCTGATCCCTGGCCACGGCGGCATCATGGACCGCATCGACAGCCAGCTCGCCGCCCTGCCCGTGTTCGCCCTGGGCTAGATCTGGCTGGGCTTCTGATGCGCCGCGTCGCCGTCCTCGGCGCGACGGGCTCGATCGGCACGTCCGCCCTCGATGTCATCGCGCGCCATCCCGATCGCCTGCGGGCGTCGGTGCTTGCCGCGGGGAGCAACGTCGAGGCCCTGCTCGAGGCCTGCCGGATCCATCGTCCCGACGACGCCGCCATCGCCGACGAAGCCGCGTGGCCCGCGCTTCGCGACGGCCTGGAGGCGGCGGGGCTGCACACGCGCGCGCACGCCGGGAGCGCAGCGAGCGCCGCGCTGGCGGGCGACGACGGCAGCGAGGCCGTCGTCGCCGCCATCGTCGGCGCGGCCGGGCTGGATTCGACCCTGGCCGCCGCGCGCGCGGGCAAGCAGCTGCTCCTGGCCAACAAGGAGTCGCTGGTGCTGGCCGGCGAACTGGTGATGGCGGCCGCGCGCGACCACGGGGCGCGGGTCATCCCGATCGACAGCGAGCACAACGCCATCTTCCAGTGCCTGCCGCCCGGCGGCGACTGCAGCGATGTCCGCCGCCTGGTGCTGCCCGCGTCCGGCGGCCCGTTCCGCG
>JAAZHF010000155.1 GCA_012510865.1 Gammaproteobacteria bacterium | reverse complement strand
GGCCTGGCGGCCGGCGACCGGGTGGTGACCGCGGGCAAGGTGGCGCTGCGCGACGGCGCGCCGGTGCAGGTCATCGGCGACGAGCCGGTGGCCGTCGCCGACGCGGCCGGCCAGGACCAGGCGGACGGAAACCGGCAATGAGCCAGCGGGAAGGGGAAGGCATGGAGCACGGCGTCGACGGCACGGTGCGCGCCGACGGGCTGGTCGGGTTCTCGGTCCGCCGCCGGGTGACGGTGGCGATGGTGACCGTCAGCCTGCTGCTGTTCGGGCTGATCGCGCTGGGCAACCTCAAGGTCAACCTGCTGCCCGACATCAGCTATCCGACGCTGACGGTGCGCACCGAGTACACCGGCGCCGCCCCGCAGGAAATCGAAACCCTGGTCAGCGAACCGGTGGAAGAGGCGCTGGGCGTGGTCAAGGGCGTGCGCAAGCTGCGCTCGGTCTCGCGCACGGGCCAGAGCGACGTGGTGCTCGAGTTCGCATGGGGCACCGACATGGACCGTGCCAGCCTCGACGTCCGCGACAAGCTGGACACGCTCGCGCTGCCGCTGGAGGTCAAGCCACCGGTCCTGCTGCGCTTCAATCCGTCCACCGAGCCGATCCTGCGCCTCGCCCTGAGCGCCGAGGAGGGCGGGGGCGATGCCATCCGCCAGCTGACGCTGCTGCGCCGCTACGCCGACGACGACCTGAAGAAGAAGGTCGAGCCGGTCACCGGCGTGGCCGCGGTCAAGGTCGGCGGCGGCCTCGAGGACGAGGTCCAGGTCGACCTCGACCTGCAGGCGATGGCGCGCATCGGACTGTCCGTCGACGCGGTCGTCCAGCGGCTGCGCGAGGAGAACATCAATCTCTCGGGCGGCAGGCTGGAGCAGGGAACCCAGCGCTACCTCGTGCGGACGGTGAACCAGTTCGCGACCATCGACGAGATCCGCGGCCTGCTGGTGGCAACGCAGTCCGCCAGCGCGGGCGGCGGCGGCGCCGAGGAAGTCGCGCGCATCGCGGCGGCGTCGGGCGACGCCAGCGTGCTCGCCGCGGCCATGTCCGCGCAGAGCGCGGCGGCGGCCTCGAACCGCGCCGTCGCGGACGGGCGCCCCGTGCGCCTGGGCGACATCGCCGAGGTGCGGCAGGGCTTCAAGGAGCGCGAGGCGATCATCCGCCTCGACGGCCGCGAGGCGGTCGAGCTCGCGATCTACAAGGAAGGCGACGCCAACACCGTGGCCACCGCGGCGGCGGTCGAGGAGCGCCTGCAGCGGATCCGCAAGGAGCTGCCGCCCGGGGTCCGCCTGGACACGGTCGACGACCAGGCGCGCTTCATCCGCGCCGCGATCTCCGACGTGCGCACCGATGCGATCCTCGGCGGCACGCTCGCGATCCTCATCATCTTCCTGTTCCTGCGCAATGGCTGGAGCACCTTCGTGGTCGGGGTCTCGCTGCCGGTCTCGATCGTCACGACCTTCTTCTTCATGGACCAGATGGGGCTCAGCCTCAACGTCATGTCGCTCGGAGGGCTGGCGCTGGCGACCGGACTGGTGGTGGACGACTCGATCGTGGTGCTGGAGAGCATCGCCAAGGCGCGCGAGCGGGGGCTGGGCGTCATCGACGCCGCCATCGCCGGCACCCGCGAGGT
>JAAZHF010000154.1 GCA_012510865.1 Gammaproteobacteria bacterium | reverse complement strand
GGCGGGACTGCTCGTGAACTACAAGCGCGTCGAACGGCTGTACCAGGAAGCGAAGCTGCAGGTGCGGCGCCGGAAGCGGAAGAAGGTGCCGGTCGGCGACCGGCAGCCGCTGCTGCGACCGACGCGTGCCAACGAGGTCTGGTCGATGGACTTCGTGTTCGACCGGACCGCGGATGGCCGGGTGCTCAAGGCCCTGGTGATCGTGGACGATGGCACGCACGAGCTGGTGGCGATCGAGGTCGAGCGGGCCATCTCGGGGCATGGCGTGGCCCGGATCCTGGATCGCTTGGCGCTCCAGCGCGGCCTGCCTGAGGTCATCCGCACCGACAACGGCAAGGAATTCTGCGGCAAGGCGATGCTCGAATGGGAGCATGCCCGGGGCGTGGCCCTGCGCCTGATCGAGCCCGGCAAGCCGAACCAGAACGCCTACGTCGAGAGCCTCAACGGTCGCCTGCGCGACGAGTGCCTCAACGAGCACTGGTTCACCAGCCTGCTGCACGCCCGCACGATCATCGAGACCTGGCGCCGCGAATACAACGAGGAGCGACCCAAGAAGGTGCTCGGAGGGCTGACCCCGAGCGACTACGCCAGACAGCTGGCATCCGCTACGATTGACCCCGGACTCTAAACCGCCGTGCTACTGAAGGCGGGGGGACGTCGGCGGGAGCGCATCAGGGCTTCGGCGGTGTCGGCCGGCGCGCCCTCGTGCAGCGGTTGGCAGCACTCCGCGTAGGTGGCCGTCGGATTGCAGGGGCATGCTTTGGACATGGCGGTCACTTCGGCCTGGACGGACGCGGCGGCGCGGGGCGCTTCAGCCCGGCGACGATCTCGGACACGTCCATGCCCATCTCGAGCTGCACGCGCACGTACTCGCGCTCCTTGCGCGACAGCGGGCGCCCGGCCTCCAGGCGCACGTCTTCGGCCTGCAGGATGCGCAGGATCCGCGGCAGCGCAGAGCCGATGGCGTCGGGGCCATAGCCGGCTTCTCGGAGGGCGTTGCGGAGGATGTTTTCTGTGTCCATGGGCATGGGGTCACTACGTGGGGCTGCATTGTGCGCCATCGACCTTCCGCGCCGAGCCAAGGGCGTGATGTCCTCACAGGTAGCGCTGGCGGCCGGATTGGCGCGTCCGGCTCCAGCGTGGCCTGGAGGGGCGCGGTGCCGAACGTGCCCTCCACCGACACCCTGGCTGCGCGCCGGCAATCTGCCATGGACGGTCCAACAGGCGCTTACGCTGCCAGTCGCTTGATCCTTCCCGGCAGTTCGCCCAGCGCACGGCGTGCTTCTTCGAGGTCGTAGTCGGCCTGCAGCCCAAGCCAGAAGCGCTCGCTGGTACCGAGCGCCGCCGCCAGACGCACGGCCGTGTCGGCGGTGATGCCCCGCTTGCCCAGCACGATCTCGTTGATACGACGTGGAGGCACGGCCATGGCGCGGGCCAGCGCGTTCTGGCTGATGCCAAGTGGCATCAGGAACTCTTCCTGCAGCACTTCTCCGGGATGGACATTGGACAGGGCAGCCATGGGCCGACTCCTTTTCGGACTAGTGGTAATCGACAATCTCGACGTTGCTCGCGCAGCCGTCCTTCCATTTGAAGCAGATACGCCATTGATCGTTGATCCGGATGCTGTGCTGGCCCCTGCGATCACCACTGAGCGCTTCAAGCCGGTTCGCCGGCGGGACGCGCAGGTCGTCGAGTACGGCGGCGGCATTGAGCATGCGCAACTTGCGTCGGGCGGCCTGCTGGATAGCAGCAGGCAACCTGCGCGAGCTCTCGCCGCGCCAGATCTTCTCCGCTTCCCTGTCGGCGAAATTCCGGATCACGTCGGTACTGTAACGGATCCCGTCATATAACGCAAGTCGCTATAGCCGCGGACGCGCAGGCCGCAATCCGCTCAAAGCCCCGGAAGCGCACTCGCAAAGCCGAAGTAGACCAGCACTTCGGCGATGGAGGTCACCAGTGGGCCGTTAGCTGAACGGGGCAACCTCAATGGGCGACGTCGCACGGACCCGGGTTCTAATGTACGTTCGCCGCAGTGACCCATGGATTGGGGGATCGGATGGCCACGCTCATTCCGAGCCGAAGCACCTGCCTGTCGCGGATGACGTCGGGCGAGCGCCGCTTCTCCGCGCGCCTGGACGACACGCTCGACGACGAATACCTCTGCTGGTACGACGTGCCGATCGGGCCGCGCTACCGCCACCCGGACTTCGTGGTGCTGCATCCGTCGCGCGGCTTCCTGGTGCTCGAAGTCAAGGACTGGAAGCCGGACACCATCGCCGGGCTCGATCGCGACCGCGCGGTCATCAACACCGAGCGCGGGCGCGTGACCGAAGCCAACCCGCTCCGGCAGGCGCGCGACTACGCGCTGGAGATCGTCCGCCTGCTGCAGGACGACCCCGCGCTGTGCCATCCGGCCGGCGACAAGCGCGCCGGCAAGCTGCTGATGCCCTGGGGCTTCGGCGTGGTGCTGGCCAACATCACGCGCAACCAGTTCGAGCAGATGGCGCTGGAGCACTACCTGCCGCCGGCCAGCGTGATCTGCCGCGACGAGATGACCGAAGGCGTCGACGCCGAAGCCTTCCAGACCCGGCTGTGGGACATGTTCCTGATGCCGTTCAAGTGCCTGCTGAGCCTGCCGCAGATCGAGCGCGTGCGCTGGCACCTGTTCCCGCAGCTGCGCATCCAGATGCAGGGCGACCTGCTGCAGGCGCCGGCCGCCGCGGTCGCCCCGGTCGAGATCCCCGACATCATCCGGGTGATGGACCTGCAGCAGGAGCAGCTGGCGCGCTCGCTGGGTGACGGCCACCGCGTGATCCACGGCGTGGCCGGCTCCGGCAAGACCATGATCCTCGGCTACCGCTGCGTGGAACTCGCCCGCCGCCAGCACAAGCCGGTACTGGTGCTCTGCTACAACAAGACACTGGCCAGCCGCCTCGAGCACCTGATGCAGGGCCACGGCGTGCAGGACCGCGTGGCCGTGCGCAACTTCCACGAATGGTGCCGCGAGCAGATCAGGACCTACGGCCTGCGCTCGCCACCGTTTCAGCAGAGTGCAGATGCGTACGCGCAGATGCTGGTGCAGTCGGTGATCGACGGCGTGGAGTCGGGCGCGATCCCGCGCGGCCAGTACGGCGCCGTGCTGATCGACGAAGGCCACGACTTCGCGCCCGAATGGCTGCGGCTGGTAGCGCAGATGGTGGACCCCGAGACGAACTCGCAGCTGCTGCTCTACGACGACGCGCAGACGCTGTACGGCAACGCCGCCCGGCGCAAGTTCTCGTTCGCAAGCGTCGGCATCCAGGCCCAGGGCCGGACCACGATCCTGCGCCTGAACTACCGCAACACGCTGGAAGTGCTGACGCTGGCCAAGGCCTTCGCCGAAGAAGTGCTGGCCGGGCGGGACGCCGACGACGACCATGTGCCCGTGGTGGTGCCCGAGAGCGCCGGCCGACGCGGACCGATGCCGGAGCTGTGGCAGGCACGCAACATCTGGGCCGAGGCCGACATCATCGCCGCGCGAATCCAGGACGCGATCGCGAACGGGGCTAACCCGAACGACTTCGCCGTGCTGTGCCATTCGAACCGGCTGGCCGGGCTGATCGCCACCCAGCTGCAGAAGCGCGGACTGACCGTGCTGCTCGCGTCCGACCAGCAGCGCCGCGCCATGTTCAACGGCCCGCCATCGGTGAAGGTGATGACCATGCACTCCAGCAAGGGGCTGGAGTTCGACACGGTGTTCATTCCCGGGATCTGCGAGCTGGCGACGCGGGAGGATGATGCGGAGCGGAAGCGGCGGCAGGTGCGGGTGCTTTATGTAGCGATGACGCGGGCGCTGCGGCAGTTGGAGATCTCGCACCATAAAGAGAATGCGATCGTGGAGCAGGTTCGCGGCGTGGTCGATTCGGTCTCACGGCGGTTGGCTGCGTGACGCGCCGGGACAAGGCCATCTCCAGCAATCACGCCACTAGGCTGTCGCCAAGCTACGAGGCCAACGCCGGGTCGATCTCCGCCAGCAGCGCACCGAGCGCGTCTCCATTGAGCTTGCGCTTAAACTCAACCTTGACGCCGTGCTGTTTCTCCAGTGCGGAGAAGAATGCTTCGGCACTTCTGATCTTCCAGCGTTCGCGGTCCGGCACCTCCGCGAAGCTGTCGTATCCCTTGGTTTCCACCACGAGGAAGAGAGCATTCGCTTTGCCCTCCATGTTCAGCACGTAGCCGAAATCCGGGTTGTAGTCGCCGATCGGTGTCGGGATCTTCACCCGCGGCAGCTTGGCGAACACCGTGATCGCCGGCTGGCTGGATTCGTCCGTCGTAGCCCGCTCGATCTGGCTGTCCACAGGCATCATAGGCGCGTCGTACAGCGATTTATCCCGCACCGCCGGGTTGCCTATCGCGTGGCTTTCACTGCCGGCCAGCCCCATCGGGATCGCATCAAGCAACCGGCCTTCGCTGTCGGTCAAAGAGGTCTGAACGCGGATCTCGCGCAGCTCGTAGCTCACCCTGTTGACCACCAGCGCATGGACCGCGCGAATGATCAGGTCGCGCAATTGCACCAGCGCCCGGTTCTCGTTCAGACGGATCATTGCGAATTTCTCGGGACTCAGCCTCCGCAGGATCTCCGAAATGGTGCGCACGGACAGACGCGTGGCGTTTGCGAGTTCGCGTACGAAACCCGCTAGAGTGAACACCGAATGGGAGAGGGTCTTGTATTGGGCCTGCTCGGTACGCACTCCTTCCGCACGCTGCACATCACGGCTGCGGGTCACACTAACCGCCAGCGGCTTCACATCAAGATTGGCCTCGATACTTTCTACGGCCTTCTCGATCAGAGCAACGCTGTCCAGTTCGTATCGCAGCACCGCATCCCGATTGAGGTTTTCCCACAGTTCGCGGAACTGCTGGAAACGCTCTGCATTGATCGGCAGCATTGGCGGCACCAAATCACGCTTGTCCTTTACCTGCCCGCTGCCTTCGTAATAGCGGTCGAGGTAGTCGAGCATGTTGTCCGCACTGTGCTCCGGCAGGTTGGGAACCTTCCGCAATGCGGCAACGATCGCCTCGCGTTGCGCCTGATACTGCGTGCGCTGCCACAGCAGGGTTGCCTGGCCGCTGTCGGCATCCAGTGCGATCAGGCCGAGTGCCTCCAACGCGTCCAACACCTTGTTGGCTTGGCGCGTGCTGGTGGCGACGTTGTACTCAGCAAGCACCCTGTCGTCGAACACCGCAGACACGCGCCGCAGGCTCCCGGCGCTGATCTCGCTCTGGATGGCGCGCACAAAATCGCCTTCGCTAGCCGGGACCACCACGGTGAGGTCGTTGATGGTGTCGAATTGCGGGTCTTCCGCGCTGATACGTTCCAGTTGCTGGTTCACCGCCAGCCGCAAGCCGCGCCCAATCTGCTGGAGTTTGCTGATCCGGGAGTTGCCGGGCGCCAGCTTGCACAGCGTGAACACGTTCGGATTGTCCCAGCCTTCCTGCAGTGCCCACATGGAGAACACGAACCGCAGGTCGGTGTCCGTGGACAGCAGGGCCTCCTTTTCCTGCAGGATCAGCCGGATCGCCTCTTCCTCGCCCTTTTCGCTGTGTGAGCGGGCGAAGTAGCCCTTGTGGACACGGCCGATGTCGTCGGCGCTGCGCTCCAGGTAGTCGCGATACGCTGGATCAAGATCATCTCGCGCAAGCATGGCCGCCAGTTGTGTGCTGTAGTGCTGCTCGAACAGCCTGCGTACCGTCGCCGGGCGCTCGCCGTCCGGCAGGTACTTGTGAACGGCGTCGATGAAGAACAGCGTCAGCGCCTTGATACCCTGTGCAAACAGGTGCGGCTCACGCTCGAAGTGGTTGGATACCGCGCGCGCAATCAGCTGCGACTGCACTTCCTCGGCCAGCATGCCGTAGCCGATCGGCACTTCCAGCGGTAACGCCAGGCCATTGGTGAACAGCAATTCCCGTCGGGTGATCTTTTCCACCACGTGGCCATCGAGGAAAGCCAAGCCGGTGGCCTCGCCGAGATTGCTGCCCTTTTGCAACGTCACCGTGTCCGGCTTGCCGTTGGCCCTGTGATAGCGCACCGTCGCACAGCGCTCTTTCGCGCTACCGGTCACCCCGGTCAGGGTCAGGGTCTCAGCCATGTCCCCGCCGGTACCCACGGTGTCCACGGTGATGCCCTTGACCAACCGCTGGCGGAACGCCTCCAGGCTGTCCAGCGTGTAGATCAGGTTGGTGTAGTCGTCGCGTTTGTAGGTGGCGCCGAACCGTAGGGTCATCAGCGGCTTGAAGTGGGCCAGGTATTCCTGCGTGCGGGCGCCTTCGAAGCGATGCGGCTCGTCGATGATCAGCACCGGGCGCAGCTGCGCCAGCCCTTCCATGTAGCTGCGGGCTTTGCCAAACAGGTTGGCTTCCACGCCGCGCTTGTGGATGAGGCGGCTGTCGCCAGCAAAACTCTGGTAGGTGGCCACCATCACGTGGATGCCGCGGTTGGCCCCATGGATGAAGCCCGACACCGCCTTGTCCGAATAGTTCACCACGCTGATCTTCTGGTTGTCGTACTCGCGGGCGAAGAACGCAGCGGTGCTCTGCAGGCTTTTCAGAGTGCCCTGGCGGATGGCGTTACTGGGCACCAGCACGATGAACTTGGATAGCCCGTACTTCCGATGCAGCCGGTGGACCGTTTCGATGAAGGTGAAGGTCTTGCCGGTGCCGGTCTCCATCAGCACGTCGAGCTGTAACGCTGGCGTCCCGGTAGAGGACACGCGCACCTGGCCGGCTTCGATCCGCTGATCGGCACGCAGGCGCTCAATGTTGGTGCGCAGAGTGGATGCCGCGTCCAGCGGGTTCCAGACCGGATTGGCGAAGGCGTTGCCCGGTACCTCGAAATGCACGTCGGCAAACACCTGCTCGAGCGCATCCACCGCGTCGGCCTGGTGCTGCAGGCGCACATACTGGAATTGCGCGGTCATGACATCAGCCCCGCAGCCGCAGCTTGTCTTCGGACATGTCCAGCGTTTCCAACACCGTCTTCAGCCCCAGAAGCAGGTTGTCGTCAGCCAGCCAGGGTGCGTAGGCACTGATCGCATGGATCGGACGGCCAGCCGCCCTGGCCTCGCGCAGCACGTCGCGCAGGCGCGCCACAGGTTGCGGCTGCAACCAGAACAGCACGTCTTCGGCGCGATACAGCGCTCCGTCTTCCAACGCCTCCAGCCGCGCCGACAGCGGCAGGCCTTCGGCCAGCAACAGGTTGGCGAGGACCTGCGGGATGTACTGCGGCTGCGGGGTGGTGATGCGCAGCTGGAGCTCGGCGATGTCGTCCTGGGTGGCTTTGGCGAGTGGCCTCGACAACACCAGCGCGTCCGGGTCCTCGACAAGTTCATAGACGCGGAAGCCGGTGTCGAGCTGCGAGTGTTCGGCAGCCAGCGCGGCGCCGGCGCGGCGGATGCGCTCGGCCGTGATCTCGAAGATGGTGGCGTCCGGCTTCCCCAGCGTGTCGGTCACGAAGGCGTATGCTTCCTTCTGTTTTTTCGGATCGATGGGCTGCGGAATCTGCACGAGGATGAACGTACGGGCACCGCCATCTTCGGCGTTAAGACGCATCACCGCCTCGGCGGTCGTGCCCGACCCGCCGAAAAAGTCAAGAATGATGGATTCTCGATCGCTCGGAAAAGCAATGAGCTGCGAAACAAGTGTGCTGGGCTTCGGATTATCAAAAACCTTCGCAACTTCTGGAAAATGCTCTCTCAACTCATAAGACCCAACGCGTCCATCCATGGTCAGCACGCTGGACAGTTTGTCCTCATACTCGTGGACGTAAACCTTCAATTCGATAATTTTCGTCTCGTCCTTACCGAACAGGATTCTTTCCTTGCTGACAAGGTCGAGCATAGTCGACTCGGGAAACCTATATCCCATCAATGGCTGTTTGCAAGGCTTCTGGGTTCTAGGGTGAAGAACATCATAGCGATATCCCTCTCTCCCGGGGTTATGCACACTCTGGCTGCCAGTGTAGATGCCGCCGTCGTCAATATATTTGTAACGATCGAGCGGAGAGAGAAATGTTTTGTTCTCTTTTAACCAGGCGCTGTAGGCCTTTTGCCGCGTCTTGCTATCGGGATACTCCGCGATAAATCTCTCGCCAATCTCAATAAGTCGATCCTTTACATCCGAAATTCTTGACTTCCACGTCGTTTCCAGCTGCACCTTGTTCCGCGCGTAACAGATGGCGTACTCATGCTCGGTTGCGATGTTGGTGGGATTGTTATCAGTGACATTCTTCCAGACAATCTGCCCCAGAAAGTTTTCCTGCCCGAACACCTCATCACACAGCACCTTCAACTGCGCTTGCTCGTTGTCGTCGATGCTGATGAAGATGACGCCGTCGTCGGCAAGCAGATCCTTGGCCAATAGCAGCCGTGGATACATGAAGCTCAACCAGCCGCTGTGGGTGCGCGCGCCGTAGATGTTCTGCACATACTCCAGCGCATCGGCGCTGTAGCCCAGCGTCTTAAGGATGTCGGTTTGGCGCGCGCTGAAATCGTCACGATAGATGAAAGCTTCGCTTTGGGTGTTGTACGGCGGATCGATGTAGATCACCTTCACTGCGCCGAAGTAGCTCTGGCGCAGCAGGCGCAGGGCGTCCAGATTGTCACCCTTGAGCACCACGTTTCCGGTGGTGTCCCAGTCCTTGCTGTCATCGGGCAGCGGCCGGAGGATGCGCTCCGGCGGGACGAAGGCGGTGTTGTAGGCCTCGCGCTTGCCGGCCCAACGCAACTCATAGCCGTCTTCCTCCACCCGGATGCCAGCCGGGTTGGCGGGATCAAGCGCCTGCTGGATCGCTGCGGCGCTGACGGTGATGTGGCCATGTTCGTCGGTCTGTACCGCCGCAGGAAACAGCTCGCGCAGGAGTTCCAGCTTCTGCGCGGCGGGCGAGGGGATGTCGAAAATGGGACTGGACGGCAGTTTTGCGGTCATGGATTCAGGCTGCGAAGACGGTGGCGTCATGCTAGCGCACGGACAAGCCCGATTGCCTCGCCGGGCTTGCAGCCCACTTGCTGCATCGGCACAGGAAAGAGAACCTCTCGAACTCTCACGGCTGGTTGTCCTTGGGCCTATCCACGCCGCGCTTGACACGCCTCTTGATTTTCTTTGCGGCCGCCTCGAGCACCTTCATATCCTCCCGGTCTGCGGCAACGGCTTCTGCCGTCCGACGTTGCGCATCGAAGGCCTCGTAGCGCTCGTGAGCAACCGTCTTCATGGCGGCATGGCTCACCGCACCGGCGCCACGTAGTACGGGCCGGTCATTAAAGGCGAGCAGCCGATCGACGTTTTCGCGCCAGTAGTCGAGCGTGAGCGACTTGCGCTCTTTCACCCGAAGTTCGGCCTGTTCGAGAAAGATGACCACCAGGCGATTGAGTGAATCGATCTCGTCGGCACTCAGGTAGTTCTTGGCAACGATGACGTCGGCCTTGCGCACGCGGCTACCCTCCCACGCAGTGAGGCCCATGTTGGGCTGGTCGGGGTCGGCACGGGCGACGATCAGCTCGGCCGCGGTCTTCCCGGTCACGGCATTGAGCAGCTTGTTCTGCACCTCGGCGAAGAACAGCGCAGCCTGCTGTTCGCTGTCGCGGTAGTCCACGCTGAGCGCGAACAGGTCACGAACCTTCTGGTAGAAGCGCTTCTCCGATGCACGGATCTCGCGGATGCGCGCCAGCAGCTCGTCGAAATGGTCCAGCCCGTCGGGGTGCTTGAGGCGATCGTCGTCCATGACGAAGCCCTTGACCAGATATTCGGACAGCTGCGCGGTGGCCCACTGGCGAAACTGCGTGCCGCGCGCTGAACGGACCCGGTAACCGACGGCAAGGATGGCGTCGAGATGGTAGTGATCCACCAGCCGGCGGACGTCTCGACCGCCCTCGCGTTGAACTATTCGGAACTTCCGAAGAGTTCGTTCAGGTTCGACTTCCCCTTCCGCGTAGATCGCCGCGAGATGCTCATTGATCGTCGGGACGGTTACCTGGAACAGCTCCGCCACCTGGCGCTGTGTCAGCCAGACGGACTGGCCAGACAGCCGCACTTGGATACGGGTCTCCTCATCCTGGGTGCGGTAGAGCACCAGTTCAGACGTGGGCGGGTTGTCGTCGTGCGTGCTCATATCACTCCTTGCGCGCTCGCGCGGTTGATCAGCATTGCCCCTTCCTGCGTCGCTCCCAACCGCCTGCCCAGCGCGGACCATCGGCCGACATGCCGCAACAGCGCGTGGGTGATGACGCCCGCGCGTCCGGCCACGTGCAGTACTCGACGTGCCCGCGTCATCCCGGTGTAGACCAGCTCCCGCGACAGCACGCGGTTGTCGAGCTCGGGCAGCACCAGCCAGACCTCGTCGAACTCGCTGCCCTGGGCCTTGTGCACGGTCATCGCAAAGGCGCTGTCGTGGGCGGGGAGTGCAGCGGGGTGGAAGGGACGCGGGGCGTCCGCGCTGTCGCCGGGGAACCAGGCCATCAGGGTGCCGCTGTCGTCGCGCAGGCAGATACCGATGTCACCATTGAAAAGTCGATGGCGATAGCTGTTCTCGGTGATCAGAAGCAGCCGTCCGTGGAAGTAGCGGCCGGCACTGGACGCGGGGCCAGAGCCCCGGCGGGTACCGGCCAACAGCTCCTCGATTCGCGCGTTGAAGGTCCGCGCACCCTGTGGGCCTTCCCGCACGGCGGTGAGGATGCGCAGCCTGCCTGCACGGGCGAGCGCCTCGGCGGGGTCGCTGGCCTCTGCAAGCGCAGTCCAGTGCTCAAGCAGATGATCGCGATGCGCCTGCAGCACGTCGACATCACCCTGATGGAAATGCACGCCAGACAGCTCCCCGCTGCGCAGCAGTGACAGCGCGGTGTCGCTGTCGCCTTCGCGCACGGCGGCGGCGAGCGGCGAGAGGTCGAGCGCCGCACTCTGCCGGTAGCCACGCGTGAGGTGGATGTGGCGCGCAGGGAAAGCGGCAGCGTCACCCTCGACGGACGACTTGCCCTGCTCCGCTTCCGAAGCCGCCCGCAGGATCCCCGCCAGCACATCCCCCGCCTCCACCGACGGCAGTTGGTCCGGATCCCCCAGCAGCACCAGCCGCGCGCCATCCGGCACCGCCTCCACCAGCTTCGCCATCAGCGGCAGGTCGATCATCGAGGCCTCGTCCACCACCACCACGTCGTACGGCAGCGGATTGTCGGCGTGGTGCCGGAACACGGGCTTGCCGGGGATGGTGCCGAGCAGGCGGTGCAGGGTGGTGCCGGCGGTGGGCAGCTGGGCGCACAGCGTGTCGTCCACGCCCAGGGCGGTCAGGGCCTGCACGGCGTGACGCACGCTTTCGGCCATGCGTTCGGCGGCGCGGCCGGTAGGCGCGGCCAGGGCGATGCGCGGCGGCGGGGCGCCGGCCTCGCGGGCCTGGGCGGCCAGCAGCACCAGCATGCGGGTGATGGTGGTGGTCTTGCCGGTGCCGGGGCCGCCGGTGACCAGCAGCAGGCTGTGGCGCAGGGCGGCGGCAGCTGCGCGGGACTGGGCGTCGTCACCGCTGGCGGCATCCGGGAAAAGCTGGTGGAAGAGGGGCGCGAGCGGCTCGGGCACTGCGGCATCGACGCCCGCCCGCGCCGCGTCGCGCACCGCCTCCGCGCCTGTTTCGCCTGCAACCCCGTGCTGCTGCGGCGCACGCCCGATCCGCCGCAGCCCTTCCGCCAGCCGCCGCTCGTACTCCCGGTACCGGCGCAGGTAGACCAGCCCGTGTTCGAACACCAGCGGCACATCAGGCGCCGACTCCTCGTCGCCACGCTCCGGCCGCGCCACCCAGCGCGACGCCTCCAGCGCCGCGCGCCACGCGCCGATCTCCGGCCACGCAACCGGCGCCTCCACCAGCCGCTGCGGCTCCGCCGGATCAAAGCCCGCATGCCCTTCCGCCACCGCGAGTGACGCCAGTGCCGCGGCCACGAGCACCGCGTCCGGCGTGTCGGGATCCAGCCGCCGCAGGCTCTCCGCCAGCGCCAGGTCCAGCGGCCGCAGCGCGCGTGCGCGTTCAAGCACATCCAGCAGGCTCATGCGGCCACCTCCCTCGCTTCGCCTGCAAACAGCGCATCGAGCGCATGCACCAGCTCCGGGGCGAAGCGCCAGGCGGCGATGCCGCGGCCTTCGCGCGCGCCCGCATCGATCCCGCGACAGAACAGATAGCGCGCGCCGCCGAAGTCGCGCGCGTAGTCGTAGCCGTCGCCCAGGCGGAAGCGCAGCCAGCGGTGCAGGGCCAGGGTGTAGATCAGCGCCTGCAGGGTGTATTCGCTCTGCGCCATGGCCTGTTCCAGGTCGGCCGCGCCGTAGCCGGGCAGGCGGTTGGACTTCCAGTCGAGCACGTACCAGCGGCCGCCGTGCAGGTAGGTGAGGTCGATCAGGCCGGTCATCAGGCCTTCCAGGCGGCGGCGCAGGCCGAAGCCCTGGCGGGCGGTGACCACGCCGTGGCGGTGCAGCAGGGCGAGCAGTACGTCCACGCGCGTGGGCGCGAGCGCGAACTGGAACTCGATCTCGGGGCGGCGCTGCGCGGCGGGCACGTCCGCGAGCGCGGTGCCTTCGGGCAGCAAGGCGGTGAGGCAGTGGCCCAGCATCGGGGTGATCACGGCCACGCCGTCTGCGATGTCGTCGGCGGGGTAGCCGCCTCGGCCCAGCGCGGCGGTGATCTTTTCGAGTTCTCCGTCGGGCGCGCTGTCACCGGGGCGCCAGCCGCGCCAGGCGGCGAAGTCGGCGTGTTCGAAGGCGTCGTGCAGCACCACGCCGAAGCGGGCGCCGCCGAAACGCGGGTCATACGCTTCGGCTTCGGCATCCATGCGTGCGGCGTCCTCGGCGGGTTCGTCGCGGCCGCCCGCGGCCGGCTGGGTGGCGGCGCTGGCGGTGTCGTGGCCGCCGCCGGCATTGGCGAGCTGGGTGAAGCTGTAGACCCACCAGTCGCTGGCCAGTGCGCGCGTGGCGCTGCGGGCCGGGGGCACGTCCTCGCGGGCGTCGGCGCCCAGCCAGGGCAGGTCGGCCGGCGGCGTGGCGGGGTCGATGGCGATGGTGCCGGGCGCGCGCGCGGCCAGCGCGTCGGCATCGGCCACCATCGGCCACAGCGGCGACTGCGCGTAGTTGTAGAAGCGGCCGGTGGCCAGCCACAGCGCGTCGCGCGTGCGGGTCAGGCCGACGTAGAGCAGGCGTGCGTTCTCGGCGCGTTCGTGGCGCTCCCACGCGGCGAGCGCGTCCTTCCAGCCGCTGCTTTCTTCCTGCAGTTTCCAGTGCAGCACGCGGCCGTCGTCGCCGTGCACCACCACGCGGCCGCCGTGATGCGGCGGCTTGCCACCGATGCCCACGTAGGGCAGGAACACCAGCGGATACTCCCGGCCCTTGCTCTTGTGCAGGGTGACGATCTGCACGCGGCGGGCGTCGGACTCCAGGCGCAGCTGCTGGGCTTCGTCGTCGGCGCTGGCATCGGCGATGGCGCGCGCCAGCCAGTCGAGCAGACCGTGCAGGCCGAGCGCGCTGCGCTGCGCTTCCTGCAGGTGTTCGGCCAGCTGAAGGTAGTTGGTCAGCCGGCGTTCGCCGTCCATCAGGCCGAGCAGGCGGGGCGCATGCGTGGCGCACAGCTCGCCCACCAGCGCCAGCGGGCCGGCGCGGCGCAGGCGCTCCCCCCCGGCCAGGGCTTCGAGCTGCTTCTGCTGCAGCACGTCGCCGTCGGCATCGAGCGCGGCGATGGCGTGCGCGTCCTCGCCCACCAGCACGGTGGCGAGCGCGGCCCGCAGGCGGCGGTCGTCGGCGCCGTGCACCAGCGCCTGCAGCAGGGTGTGCAGCTCGCGCGCCTCGGGCGTGGCGAACAGGCTCTGCTTGCCGGCGGCCACGGCCGGGATGCCGACCGCGGCCAGGGCGTCGCGGATCATCACCGCCTCGCCGTGCTTGCGCACCAGCACGGCGATGTCGCCCGGACGCACGGGCTGGCCCTTGATCGTGGCGGTGCCCGCACGGCCATCGGTCAGCACGCGGTGGATCGCGGCGACGCAGGCGCGGGTGGCCAGTTCGCGCGAATACGGCGAGCTGTGCGGCTTGACCTTGCCCTTGTCATCGGCCGCGGGCTCGGGCGCGCGCCACAGCGTGATCGCGGGCGCGGGTCGGCCGTCGCGCTGGTATTCGACGTCGTCGCGCACGCCGCCGGGCTGCACCGGGTGGAAGGCGATGCGCGCATCGATGAAGGGCGGCGGCACCGCATCGGGCGCCGCGTCATGCGCGGCCTGTGCCTGGGCGTACAGCGCCTCAATGCCGCGCAGCACCGAGGGGCGCGAGCGGAAGTTGCTCGCCAGCGGCGGCGCCATCGTGGCGGTGGCGCGGGCGGCGAGGTAGGTCTCGACGTCGCCGCCGCGGAAGCCGTAAATCGCCTGCTTGGGATCGCCGATCAAAAACAGCGCCGGCTCCGGGCTGTCGGCGCCGAACACGCGGTCGAAGATCGCCCACTGCCGCGGGTCGGTGTCCTGGAATTCGTCCACCAGCGCGATGCGGTACTGCGCGCGCAGGCGTTCGACCAGGGCGTCGCCGTGCGGGCCGGCGAGCGCGTCGGCCACGCGGTCGATCTGGTCGTCGAAGGTGAGCACGCGCGCCAGCTGCTTGTGCCGCGCCAGCCGGCGGCGGGCGTCGTCGCGCAAGCGGTGCAGCCGCGCGGCCTTGCGGCCTTCGCGCAGGCGGTCGGCCTCGGCCAGCGCCTGCGCATAGGCCTCCACGGCATCGCACAGCGGCGAGTCCGGCGTACGCCCGGCGCCGGCCTTGCTAGTGCGCTTGATGAGCGTCTCGCGGTGCAGGTTGCCGAGCTTGTCGTGGTGGAAGCGGGTGCCGGCGTCGGCGCGCGTGCACCAGCGCGCGAGCTGGTCGAACAGGTCCTGGATCCACTCGGCCTTGTAGCTGCCGGCGTTCAGCACCTTGCCTTCGGCGGCGCGCAGCAGTTCGTCGCGGAAGCCGTCGCCGTGCGTGCGCGCGGCCTCGGCGAAGGTCTTCGCGGCGGCGCGCAGCATCGGGCCGGGATCCGGCAGGTCGTCCGGCGCTTCCGGCAGCAGCACGTGCTCGCGCACCAGCAGCGAGAGGTCTTTCGCCAGCGCGTCGGGGCCCTGCGGCCACAGCGCGTGCAGGTCGTCCACGGCGTCGGTGTCCACCGCGTGCGCGCGCCACAGGTCGGCGGCGATCGCGGCGCGCAGTTCGGCGTCGCTGGCCAGCAGCTCCGGCGGGTCGAAGCCCTGCCCGCTTTCCAGCGCGTGCTCGCGCAGCACGCGGGCGCAGAAGCCGTGGATGGTGAAGATGGCCGCCATGTCGATGTCGTCGGCGGCGCGGCGCAGGCGGCGGCGCAGGGCGTCGCGCGATTCGTCGCCGCGCGCGAGGTGCGCGTCGATGAGCTGGCGCATGAGTGCGGCTTCGGGCGAGGTGTCCCCGGGGCCGCGCGAAGCATCTTCGCTGGTATCCGCACCAGCGTCCGCGGCCACGTCCGCCGCCAGCACCAGCCGCTGTCGCACGCGCGCACGCAGCTCCTGCGTCGCGGCCTCGGTGAAGGTCACCGCAAGGATTTCGCCCACCCCCAGCCCGCGCTCGAGCACCAGCCGCGCCAGCAGCGTGGCGAGGGTGAAGGTCTTGCCGGTGCCGGCCGAGGCCTCGATGGCGAACACGCCCTGGAGCGGCTGGGTGGCGTACGGGTCGAGCGGCGCGTTCACTCGCCTTCCTCCGGGTCATGGGCGCGGGCGAGGCCAGCCAGTGTTGCGGGATCGACGCCGTCGTACACCTTGCCGTCGCGCACGGCGAGGCACCCCGTCATCGCCGCATCGGCGAAGCGCACCAGCAGCGCCTCGTCGGCGAAGGGATCGCGGCCGCGCAGCACCTGGCGCAGCGCATCGCCCTGGCCTTCGGCGAAGCCACCTCCGCCGCCCGCGCCATGCCACTGCCTGCGCGCGGCCTCCACCGCCTTGTCGGCGTTGTCGGCGCTGGCATAGCACCAGGCGCTGTAGGGCGCATACGGCAGCGGTTCGCGCAGGCCCTGCGCGCGCAGCGCCAGCAGGCGGCGCAGCGCATCGCACGCCTCGGCCGGCGACAGCGGCTCGCGCGGGTGCGGCCCCACGCCGCGCGCGTCGGCCTCGTGGAAATCGAAGAACGGCAGCTCGAGGCCCGCGGCACGCGCCAGCAGCCAGTCCAGGCCGCTGCGGATGACGCTCGGGCCGTTCGGCTTGCCGAAGCGCAGGCGCGCGATGCCGTGCGGATACACGTCCTGGATGCGGCCGTGGATGCGCACGCCGTCGATCTCGACCTCGGCCAGCCGCGACTCCGGCCGCGCATCGCCGCGCTAGCCGGCGAACGCATCCAGCCACGGCGCGAGCGCCTCGCGCTGGTCGGCCAGCACGCGGCGCCCGGCCGCGCCCGAAGGCAGCAGGCCGCGCGCGCGCAGGCTGGCGTGGATGGTGGCGTCATCACGGCCGTGCAGCAGTTCGTCGAACAGCGCACGCTGCAGCTTGTGGCGCTCCAGCCCGGATGCGGGCCCGGCCAGCGGCTCGACGTCGTCGCCGTGC